>CAMDFC010000022.1 GCA_945897185.1 Chitinophaga pinensis
ATAATTTCCAGGAAAATAGGCTTCGTTTCATTGGTCATGTTCTTTTAAACAGAATGGAAGTGCTTTACGAACACAATTCAGCAATCATTGCCATTCCAAAAGCAGACATATTAAAGTTTCATATCAAAACTGGAGATACAGAAGGCTTGGTCAATTATCCACTTTCCATTCAAGGAATTGAGATGTCTGCATTGCTTATTGACAGGGATGAGGAGAGAAAATGGTCGTTTAGAAGCAGAGAAACCTTCGATTGCAATACATTTGCAAGGAAATATTTTGAAGGAGGTGGTCACTTCAATGCAGCGGGCGGAAGAAGTTCACTCTCAGTTGAAGTGAACATCAGTTATTTCAAAAAATCATTGGCAGAATTTAAATCTTTATAATAACAACAAAAATGAAAAAAACAGCACTGTTCTTAACAGCATTATCCATTTTGATACTCAATGCATGTACAAACATTGGGTTTGATAAAACCAAATCAGGATTGGAGTATAAAATTATTTCAGGAAATGATAAAGGTGATTCACTTAAACATGGTGACATCGTAAAATTTGAATATAGAATTATATTCAAGGATTCTATGGTGATGAACTCTTATGATTTCATGCCAGTGTACGACCAGGTTGATAGTGTGGGTCGTTTCCACGATTTTTCTGAGTTTCTAACCAAAATGAAAGTTGGTGACAGCGCAGTGAGTTATCAACTCTACGATACCTTGGAAAAAAATTCACAATTTGGTGTTCCTCCTTACATGAAGAAAGGCGATAAGCAACAAATGACCATCAAGGTTACTACAGTATTCAAAGCCAAAGACGGGAAATTATCTAGAGATTTTGCAATTGAAGATTACAACAAAGAAATGGATAAGTATAAGTCCAAAGAGCTTGCTGAGATTGAAAAATACCTTCAATTGAAAAAGATCAATGCAGAAAAAGTGAATAACAATTTATATGTTGTAATTGACCAAGAGGGTACAGGAAAACAAGCAGATTCTGGACAGCTTGTAGGTGTTAAATACAGCGGTTATGGTTTCGATGGTGTCTATTTCGATTCAAATACCGATTCAACCAGACAAACACAAAAACATTCTCTAGATACTTTCTTCTTTGTTTCAAAAGGAGATGGTGCTATTTCTGGAATGCTTGAAGGAATTACAAAATTCAAGAAAGGCGCTAAAGGAAGAATGTTTATCCCATCTATTATGGCATACGGTCCACAAGGAAATCCACCTGCAATCAAACCAAATCAAAACCTAATTTTTGATATCGAGGTTGTAGAAGTAAAAGACTTGGTAAGAAACCCAGCGCCTCAGATGCCTCCGATGCCGGGAAATCAATAATCACTATAACTATTTTTAAAAAAGGAGCACTATTTGTGCTCCTTTTTTATTTGTATAAATTCAATTGATTGTAAATCTGAACAACCTCTTTTGCAGCTTTCACATCGTGTACCCTTAAAATACTTACTCCCTTTAAGAGTGCAAAGGTGTTTAAGGCCACAGTCCCACTTAATGCTTCATCTGCTGTGCAGTCCAATAACTTATAAATCATCGATTTTCTTGAAACACCAACAAGAATTGGGAAATTTAAATCCGTGAACTGATCTAATTCGGCCATCAGTTGATAATTGTGTTCAATGGTTTTTCCAAAACCAAAACCAGGATCCAAAATAACCTGCTTAATTCCTTTTTCTTTAAACAGTTCTATTTTTTCTTCAAAAAAGGCAATGATATCTTTAGTTACGTTACTGTATAAGGGTGCTTCTTGCATATTTTCCGGTCTTCCTTGCATGTGCATAGCCACATACGGTACACCTAATGATGCCACAAGATCTAGCATGAATACGTCTAAATTACCAGCACTCACATCATTTATAATATCCACTCCATTTGTTACAGCATATTGTGCTACTTGAGCAGAAGTTGTATCGATTGAACACCATTGGTTAGGGTAGCTATTTTTAATATATTCCAGGGCACCTTTAATTCTTTCTATTTCAAGATCTGGTGAGATTTGAATTGCTCCAGGTTTTGTACTTTGTCCGCCTATATCAATAATATCAGCTCCTTCCAGAATTAGTTGATCAATTTTTACTTCCAATTCAGGAAGAAGTAGAGACCTACTGTTCTCGTAAAATGAATCATTGGTACAATTTAATACGCCCATTACGAGTGGAGTAGTAATATTTATTGTCTTGCTATGGGAATTCAACGTGAACATGATTTTCTTTCCTATTTTTGCAGTGCTACAACGCACAAATTTAAAATGAGTACAACCACAAATATACAGTACGATAATGCCTTAATTTCTTGTAAGGACATCTTTATTAAAAAGACCAAAGACTACGGTACATCTTGGCGTTGTCTAAGAATCATCTCAATTGCTGATCAGATTTTTATCAAAGCGATGAGAATTAGAACCATCCAAGAAAAAAAAACACAAAAAGTACAAGACGATATCTCAGCAGAATTTAAGGGCATAGTCAATTATGGCATTATTGGATTGATTCAACTGGAAATTGGCGATAGCGAAGTGCAGGAAATGAATGTTGGTGAAGTAGAGCTCCTGTATAGTAAGAACAGCGATTTTGCAAAAAATACAATGCTCGATAAAAACCATGATTATGGTGAGGCCTGGAGAGACATGAGTCAGGAAAGTTTTGCTGATTTGATCATCATGAAACTGGCACGTGTAAGACAGATTTTATCCAATGATGGTAAAACAATAATTAGCGAAGGTATTGATGCCAATTTTGTAGACATTATTAACTATGCATTATTTGGTTTGATTTTAATTAGCGAGGGTAAAACTGGTCACCAATCTTAATTTCGAAGAACATGCGATTGCTTTTAACAATTTCAAGAATATTTGTAGGCTTTTTGTTCATTTTCAGTGGACTGATTAAAGCAAATGATCCATCGGGACTGAGTTACAAAATGCAAGAATTTTTTGAAATCTGGCATTTTGATTTTCTCAATTCTTATACACTTGCCTTTTCTATTTTGATGATTACTTTTGAAATTATTGCTGGTGTTGCGGTATTGATTGGTTGGCAGTTCAGGTTATTCAGTTGGTTGCTTTTTCTGCTCATTATTTTCTTTACTTTTCTCACTGGATATGCAGTTCTATCAGGAAAAATAAAAGAATGTGGATGTTTTGGTGATTGTATCAAATTAACATCCGGACAATCATTTACCAAGGATCTCATTCTGTTTGTATTGATTGGCTTTCTTTTGGTAAAGCGAGACCAAGTAAAGTCTTTTTTATCCCCATTGTTTTCCATTATCGTTTTGCTCTTGGTAACAATTGGTTCATTTGCGATTCAAAATTATGTGCTTGAACACTTACCCTTGTTTGATTGCTTGCCTTATAAAAAAGGGGTTGACATTCAAGAAAAAATGCAAATTCCTGCAGGTGCAATCCAGGATAGTACAGTTATTAATTTTATCTATTTGAAAAACAAAGTTGAAGTTGAATTTGATTCAGAAAATTTCCCTGATGACTTCAACGACAGCACTTATACATTTGTAAAACGTTATGATAAAGTAGTTAGAGAGGGTAATGCAGTACCTACAATTAAAGATTTTGTAATCATGACATCAGCAGGTGTAGATACTACACAATTAATTTTAAATGACCCAAGAGAGATGTTGGTGATGTTTGTTAGAAAAGTCTCAGATGATGATGTCTCAGATTGGATTGAATCTTTAAAAAGTATAGTTGAATTTTCTAAGTCCAATGAACGTCCTTTTATAGTTATTACACCTGTTTATGACGAATTCATCAAAATGAACAAGAAAAATGGAATCGATATTCCAGTGTATAAAGGCGATTTGGTGGCAGTTAAGACTGCTGCAAGATCTAATCCTACCTTATATAAAATACAACAAGGAGTAATTATAAATAAGTGGGGGAGAGCAGACTTGTTAAACGCAATTAAATAAGTCCATTTTTAAACAACGACAACTTCAGTAATCGAGTCAACACCTATTTGTTCGTTCACACGTTGAATTATCAAATCTTTCTGAAAGACCAATTCATTTTTTAACGGAGCAACTGTAGTATAAATAAACAAGGTTTTATTTTTTATTTCTATTTTGTCAGTATAATTGGCAATGGTTTTACCCATGATTCTTTCCCAGTGGTCTTCAATGCTCAAGGATTGAATTTGATTCTTGATTCTACTAGATGCTAAGAATTTTTTAACCGCATCACCCAAAGAAATTGCGTCACTCATATTACAATTGAATTAAGTGGTAAGTTAGTGCATATTCAGAAAGTGCTTTAGATATGCGTTCAGGATGGGTATCTGTAAGTAATACTTGACCTGTATTGCGGTTACATACCAACTCCAATAATTTTTCAAGTCTCTGTTGATCTAGTTTTTCAAAAACATCATCCAACAACAAAATGGGCTCAAAACCAAAATGATGCTTGAGGTATTCAAACTCAGCCAATTTTAGGGCGAAAAGCATACTTTTCCTCTGGCCTTGTGAAGCCATCTGTTTAAAAGGGAGTCCCATAAGTCCAAGTTCAAGGTCGTCTTTGTGAATACCAATGGTAGTCCTTTGTAAAATCAAATCTTTATGTCTGTTTAGCAAAAGATCCTGTTTATACTGCTCAACAGTAGTGGAAGGTGAATAATCCAGTTTAGGCGTTTCTTTACCCTCTGAGATAAAGGCAAACAGATCTTGAACGAGTGGAATGTATTGGGTGAAAAACAAATTTCTTTTTTCTAAAATCTTAGAACCAAAATCAGACAATTGGTGATCATAAGAATCCAGTAATGTAAAGTCAATTTTACCGATTTCCTCACTTTTTAAATACTTATTTCTTTCTTGCAATACCCGTCCATATTTAATCAAATGGATAAGATAGTCAGGATCAGTTTGCGAGAGCACCGTATCCATTAATTTTCTTCTTTCCTCACTAGATCCAGTTATCAGAACAACGTTATCAGGAGCCACAAATACAATGGGTAACCTACCGATATGGGTAGAAAATGGCGTAATGATTTCAGTGTCAATTTGTAATTCCTTTTTGCTGTTTTCACGAAGCAATAAAGCAATTTCTAGCAATTCTCCCTTTTTTGTGAAATTGCCAGAAACCCGAAAACCCATTGAACCCATTTCAACGGACTGTGCATCGGTTTTATTAAAATAGCTTTTGGTGAAACAGAGGTAATAAATGGCATCCAAAAGGTTGGTTTTCCCTTTGCCGTTGGAACCACAAATGGCTGTAATCCTTTTTTCAAAGGAAAATTTGGCGGAAGAATAGTTCCGAAATTGAAGCAAGTCGATATGATGGATATGAAGCAAAATAGAAGAGGACTGCAAAAATACACCAACCCATTAAAATTAATGACACAACTCTACTCTAAAAGGTCAGTTTTATGATTTTCGCAGTATATTTGCGAATCTTTCAGAAAAAGAATCTTACATCACATATGGGGTCGATTAAATTTACAAAGGAAACCTACCTCTACTGGTACGAAATGATGCTTCTTCTCAGAAAATTTGAGGAGAAAACAGGACAGCTTTATGGCATGCAAAAAATTAGGGGTTTCTGCCACTTGTACATAGGGCAGGAAGCTTTGGCAGCTGGTTGTATGACTGCTACTAGGCAAGAAGATCCCTTTATTACAGCATACCGAGATCATGGATTGGCACTGGCAAAAGGCATTACTGCAAATGCTTGTATGGCTGAACTTTTTGGTAAAGCCACTGGATGTTCAAAAGGAAAGGGCGGTAGTATGCACTTCTTCGGGATTAAAGAATATTTCTTTGGAGGTCATGGTATAGTTGGTGCACAAATTGGAACTGGAGCTGGATTGGCGTTTGCTGAACAGTATAAGGGTACAGACAATGTGAGCCTAACCTTTTTTGGCGATGGCGCAGCACGTCAGGGCATATTGCATGAAACATTCAATTTAGCCATGATTTGGAAGCTTCCAGTTATATTCATTTGCGAGAACAACAATTACGCAATGGGTACTTCTGTAGAAAGAACATCCAATGTTACAGATATTTACAAATTGGCAGATGCCTATGAAATGCCTGCAGATGTTGTTGATGGAATGAGTCCAGAGGCAGTACACGAAGCCGTGGCAAGAGCAGTTAAACGTGCAAGAGAGGGTGGCGGACCTACTTTGTTGGAAATGAAAACGTACAGGTACAAAGGGCACTCCATGAGTGATCCACAAAAATACCGTAACAAAGATGAGGTTGAAGAATACAAAGACAAGGATCCAATTGAGCATTGCAAGAAAAAGCTCCTGGAAGAATTTGAATTGGCTGAAAAAGACATTGAAGTAATAAACGACAGGGTTAAAAGTATCGTAGATGAATCTGTTCGTTTTGCTGAAGAAAGTCCATGGCCCAATGATGATGAGCTACTCAAAGACGTATACAAACAAGAAGATTATCCATTTATAGTTGACTAATCAAATTTCATTTACATGTCAGAGAAAAAAAATCAAGCAAACAAGGATCAGGAAGTAGTTGATAAAGCCCTCGGCTTTTGGCAAGCCTATGGCAAGAAAATTTCACTTGCATTAGGTATTTTGGTTGTCGCAATTGGTGGTTACTGGGCATATGGCAATTTTATTCAGCAACCAAAAGAAGCAAAAGCAAACGAAGCTATTTTTGCTGCTGAAAACTATTTCAGAAAAGATTCTTTTGCCTTGGCTTTGAATGGTGTTGCAGGAACACCCGGCTTTTTGAAAATAATCGACAAACACAGTGGCACCAAGGCTGCTAATCTTGCACACTTGTATGCAGGAGAAAGTTTTTTACAATTGGGAGAATTTCAAAAAGCAATTGACCATTTAAATGCTTTTAATGCCAATTCTGCAAAACAAATTCAGTCCAAAGTAGAAGGTTTACTTGGAGATGCCTATGCTGAATTAAATAAAAACGACGAAGCCATTTCCCATTATAAAAAAGCGGGTACACTTTTTTCAGACGACCAAGCTATTTCTTCTGAATACCTATTCAGAGCTGCTTTATTGAGTGAAATGAGCGGCAAGAATAATGAAGCGATTGAGCTTTATCAGCAGTTGAAGGATAAATATCCAAGAACTGAAAAAGGTTTTGTTGTAGATAAATACTTGGCAAGGCTTGGTGTTACCAAATAAATGAATGTACACGTATTCATACCTTGTTTTATAGATCAATTGTATCCTACAGCTGGATTCAATACCATCAAAGTGCTTGAAAGGGCAGGATGCAATGTAATTTATAATCCAGATCAAACTTGTTGTGGACAGCCTGCTTTCAATGCTGGATATTGGGGAGAAGCAAGAGAAGTGTGCAATAAATTCTTAAAAGATTTTGAAAATGCAGAATACGTTGTAATACCCAGTGCATCTTGTACAGGGTTTGTAAACAATTATTACAGCAAAATTTATGGCAATACTTCTAACCAAAATGCCACCAAAGACCTTGATGGTAAAATATTTGAACTCTCCGATTTTTTGGTGAACGTGTTGAAGAAAATTGACCTAGGAGCAAGTCTCCAAGGTACAGCCACTTACCATGATTCCTGTGCTGCTTTGCGGGAATGTAAAATCAAAGACGAACCCAGAATTCTACTTAACCATGTTAAAGGATTGAACTTGGTAGAATTAAAGGAAAATGAGACTTGCTGCGGATTTGGAGGCACTTTTGCTGTCAAGTTTGAAGGTATTTCAACTGCGATGGGTGAACAGAAAGCACAACATGTGGTAGATACAAAGGCCGAATATTTAATATCGACCGACCTAAGTTGTTTGATGCACATCAATGGTGTGATGGAAAAACAACAACTCTCCATAAATAGTCTGCATCTAGCAGATGTTCTTGCTAGCGGTTATTAAACACAAAATATATGGCCTACTGGTTGATTAAATCTGAACCATTTAAGTATTCCTGGGATCAATTTGTAACTGATGGATCAACCTTTTGGGATGGTGTAAGAAATTATGCAGCAAGGAACAATTTAAGATCAATGAAGAAGGGCGACCTGGCCTTTTTCTACCACAGCAATGAAGGGTTAGCCATCGTAGGTATTGCCAAGGTTGTAAAAGAAGCCTATCAAGATCCAACAACAGAGGAAACAGCATGGTTAGCAGTTGATTTTAAGCCATACAAGAAATTAAAAACGCCAGTAACACTTGCAGAAATAAAGGCGAATCCATCCTTGGTTAACATGGCGCTAATTAGACTTGGCAGGTTATCTGTACAACCTGTTTTGGACAATGAATGGAGGCTCGTGATGGACATGGCAGGAGAAAAATAACCTATACCTATATCCCAAGCTTTTTTAATACAATTCTGCTCCCATCAAGCTGTTAAAAACAATATTTTTTGTTGCAAAAACATACACATTTACCCAAGAAAAAGTGGATAAAACGAGTGCATTAAACTGATGGTAATCAGCTTTAAAAAGAGTAAATTTGTTTTATTACAATTTCGATTAAAAACGCCTCTTTTTTTACCTCAAAATGGACGAACAAAATATCCCAGAACAGACAAACGATAACAACCGTATCATCTCGGTTAACATAGAAGAGCAGATGAAAGCTGCTTACATTGATTACTCCATGAGTGTAATTGTAGGTAGGGCTTTGCCTGATGTAAGAGATGGTTTAAAACCAGTGCACCGTAGAATTTTATTTGCCATGAACGAATTGGGAATGGATTACAACAAACCCACACGAAAATGTGCAAGGATTGTGGGAGAGGTATTGGGTAAATACCATCCACATGGAGACACAGCAGTGTATGATGCATTGGTAAGGATGGCGCAAGAATGGAATACAAGGTATCCAACAATCGACAAACAGGGTAACTTCGGTTCACCCGATGGAGAAGGTCCGGCTGCCATGCGTTATACCGAAGCAAGACTTCATCGCTTGGCAGGTTTTATGATGGATGACATCGACAAAGAGACAGTCGATTTTCAACTCAACTTTGACGATTCAATTGATGAGCCAACTGTTTTACCAACGAAAATCCCCCATCTTTTAATTAATGGAAGTAGTGGTATAGCTGTGGGTATGGCCACGAATATGTTGCCACATAATCTTTCTGAAGTAATAGATGGTTGTATTGCCTATATAGACAACAAAGAAATTACTATTGATGAATTGATGCAGTTCATCAAGGCTCCAGATTTTCCAGGTGGTGGAATCATCTTCGGAATGGAAGGCGTAAAATCCGCCATGCACACTGGAAGAGGCAAGGTAGTGCTAAGAGGAAAGGTAAGCATCGAAACAAAATCGAATGGCAGAGAGCAAATCATCATTACTGAAGTACCGTACCAAGTGAGTAGAGATGTACTTACAGAACGCATCGGACAGCTAGTAAATGACAAAGCTCTCGATGGTATTACACACGTAAATAATGAATCATCAGAAAATGATGGTACACGTATAGTTATTGATCTTAGAAAAGACGCTGTAGCCAATGTGCTTGTAAACCAAATGTACAAGTATACAGACCTACAAACTTCCTATGGTATTAACAATGTTGCTATTGTTAAAGGAAGACCACGTATACTCAATTTAAAAGACCTTATTTCTTGTTTTATAGACTTCAGGCATCAAGTAGTCCAAAAAAGGGCAGAATACCAACTAAGAGAAGCAGAAAAAAAGGCCCATATTTTACAAGGCTATTTGATTGCACTAGATCATTTGGATGAAGTAATCAAATTGATTAGAAACGCTTCAAATCCCGAAGCAGCAAGAGAAGGATTGGTAAGTGAGTTTGGTATGAGTGAGATTCAAGCCAAAGCAGTTTTAGAACTTAGGTTGCAGAGGCTTACAGGAATGGAAATTGAAAAAATTCGTGCTGAGTTTGAGGAGATTATGAAATTCATCATGAATTTGAAAGATCTTTTATCGAATGAAGAAAAACGCTTCGACCTCATCAAGACTGAATTATTTGAAGTAAAAGAAAAATTTGGTGATGTAAGAAGGACAGAAATAACATACCTCGATAATGAAGTAAGTATTGAAGATCTGATCAAAGAAGAGGATGTTGTAATTACTGTTTCACATTTGGGTTATATCAAAAGAACACCTGCTGATGAATACCGTGCACAAAAAAGAGGTGGAAGGGGATCACTAGGTGGTAAAACCAGACAAGAAGATTATATAGAACACCTGTTTGTTGCATCAACACATCATTCATTGATGTTTTTTACAGAAAAAGGCAGGTGCTTTTGGTTAAAGGTATATGAAATTCCAGATGGTGATAAACAAGGAAAAGGAAGAGCCATTCAAAATTTAATGCAGTTACCGCAAGATGATAAAATAAGAACCATCCTAGACGTAAAGAATTTGAAGGATGAGGCTTTTGTGAATAGTCACTATATTGTTTTGTGTACCAAGCAAGGGATCATCAAAAAGACAGCATTGACTGATTTCAGCAGACCAAGGGTCAATGGTGTAAATGCCATTACCATTGTTGAGGGTGATCAATTGTTAGAAGCAAGGTTGACGGACGGAAATTCTGAAATTATGTTGGCTGTAAAATCTGGAAGAGCAATCAGGTTCCCTGAAGCAAAAGTAAGACCAACCGGCAGGGGAGCCATTGGTGTTGCAGGAATTGAAGTGGATGATGAAACTGACGAGGTGGTAGGTATGATTTGTGTGAATGTAGAAGACAAATCAAAAACGGTGCTGGTAGTTTCAGAAAAAGGATATGGGAAAAAGACACAAATTGACGAATACAGGGTTACAAATAGAGGTGGTAAAGGAGTAAAAACCATCAGCGTTACAGAAAAAACCGGTAAATTGGTCGGAATTTTAGATGTAAATGACAAAGAAGATTTGATGATTACCTGTATTTCAGGGATTACGATTCGCATGAGTATTGCACAGATCAGTGAGCAGGGAAGAGCTACTCAGGGAGTTAAGCTTATCAGGTTGGATGAAGATGATGCAATAGCAGCCATCACAAATTTGGATGAAATGGAAGAGCCGACCGGAGGAGATTTAATAGAAACAACATCTAACCCCGAAACACCAACAAACGATTAAAAAAACATTCAATAAACAACCAACAATGAGAAGAATCCTCTTTACTTTTTTGGCAGCAGTAGGTATGTTGACTGCCAATGCACAAAACTTGAATAAAATCAAGGACGCGCTGGCCGCAAAAAAAATAGCTGAAGCCAAAGGAATGGTTGAAACATTACTTGCTTCACCCAAAAACCAAAAAAACCCTGAAATACTTTACCTCAAGGGCAAGGTGTTGAGTGCAATTGCTGCAGATTCTACAGAAAGAAAAGCAATGCCTGAAGCACGTTTGCAAGCTTTGGATGCTTTTAAGAAGTCACTTGAAGCAGATAAAAACCAAGCAACTTTATTCTTGACTGTCGATAATTACCAACCAGTTTTCTCTTTGTATGCTAGCGGATTTGAAGAAGGCGCAGGATATTATAACGATGAAAAATACAATGACGCACTAGCTATTTTCAAAACAACTTCTGTAATTGGCGACTATATTTTTTCTCAAGGCTGGGGACTTTACCAATTAGACACAACCCTAATTTATTATATGGGGCTTGCTTCAATTAATGCAAAAAAAGAAGACGAAGCAATCTCTTATTTTGCAAAACTCGCTGATGCAAATGTTGGTGGTAGTCCAGACATGGCAACGCCGTATCGTTATTTAGCAAAGCATTACTTCGATAAAAAAGATGATATAAATATCAACAAGTACATCAATAGTGGTCTAAAACTTTTTCCAAAAGACGATTATCTTCCTTTACTGGCAATGGACTATGTAAGGGATAAAGGAGATACAGCAGGCATTTTAAAGAAGTTCGAAGAGCTGCTTGCAATCAATCCTGAATCCTTTGATCTTACATTTGAATATGCTGGAGAACTCTTCTCTGAAACACACGTTGCTGAATCCAGTAAGAGACCGGCTGATTACACAGAAAAATGTAAAAAAATAGAAGGGTTATACAACAGAGCACTCACATTAAAACCTGAGTCTTATGAAACCATGCTTTCTTTGGGAAAACACTTCTATAACCAATTGTTGTTCATCGAAGAAGATATATATAAAGTAAGAGGTACAAAGCCAGAAGACGTAAAAAAGAAAGCGGAACTCCAAGTCTTTATGGATGAAATTATCGTAAAGACTATACCACCATTGGAAAAAGTATTCACGCGTTTTGATGCCATGGGCAAACTAAAAGTGGGTGAGCGTTCTAATTTCAAATCTGCTTGTACTTTATTGAACTACTGCTATGATAAGAAGAAGGATAAAGCAAAAGCTGATTTCTACCAAAAGAAATACGACGAGGCAGACGCTGCACATCAATAAATAATTTATTTTTAATTTTTAAGAGAGAAGCCTAAAAACTTCTCTCTTTTTATAAATACATTTTTATGTCATTAATACATTTTTATGTCATTACAATTAGGAAGGCAAGTATTTGGAGATGCCAAAAACACTGGAAACGTATTGTCAAGAGAGGAAGCGTTTCAATTACTCAACGAATGGGTTTTAAATGATCGATTAAAACTGCACATGATTCAAGTAGGCGGTTTAATGAAATCTTGGGCGGAAGAGGTTGAGCTACTGAGTGCAGCGCATATATGGAAATGGGAAATGGCTGGACTATTGCATGATGCGGATTGGGATCAATGGCCCGACCAACATTGCAAGAAAATCATTGAATACTTGGAAGAAAAGCAGGTTTGTCCGGAAATCATAAGGGCAATAGCATCACATGGTCATGTCCATTTTGGCGTAATGCCAGAAAGCAGGATGGATCAGATGTTGTATGCATTTGATGAATTATCCGGACTCATGCATGCATATTCATTAATGAGACCAAATGGCTATGAAGGCATGGAACTTAAAGGTGCTTTGAAACGCATCAAGGAAAAAACCTTTGCCGCAAATGTGAGTCGTGATGATATCCACGATGCTTGTCAAAGGGCAGGACTAGAATTAAATGATTTGGTTGGGTTCATCATCAAGCATCAATCTAACTTTAAGTTGGTAGAGTAAAGCTTTGTCCTAATAATGGGACTAAATACTACTTAACATAATATAAATTATAAGCAAATAAATATTGTTTATAGAGGGAATCTTACCATCATTTGAATTAAATTGTAGTACAAACGATTGCAAATGATTCGCAGAGACTTTTTAAAGAGTTCCCTATTAACCTTACCTGTAATTTCTTCAACAACTGCATCGGCTGGAAAACAAATAGCTAAAAAACCGTTAGTCGTTTCCACTTGGGATTTCGGAAAAGCTGCCAATGCCGAAGCCTGGAAAATTTTGAATAATAAAGGCCGCGCGTTGGATGCTATTGAACAAGGCGCCCGAGTTACCGAAGCCGACGAAAGTAATAAAACTGTTGGATATGGCGGTTACCCGGACCGTGATGGTCGTGTTACCCTCGATGCTTGCATTATGGATGAAAAAGGAAATTGTGGCTCAGTCATGTGTCTCGAATACATAAAACACCCCATTTCCGTTGCCCGTATGGTTATGGAAAAAACACCACACGTTATTCTTGTTGCAGAAGGCGCCCTTCAATTTGCACTGGCCAACGGTTTTCAGAAAGAAAACTTACTTACACCCGATAGCGAGCAAGCCTGGAAAGAGTGGCTAAAGAAATCAAATTACTCTCCAGTAATGAATATTGAAAACAAATCCTACAACCAAAAAGAACCAGATGCTGGATTTTTCCCTGGCTCAATCGATAACCATGATACCATAGGCATTTTGGCATTGGACACCCATGGCAACTTAAGCGGTGGTTGTACTACTAGTGGAATGGCCTTTAAAATGCATGGAAGGGTTGGCGACTCCCCTGTTATTGGTGCGGGATTGTTTGTGGACAGCGAAGTTGGCGCAGCTACCTCAACCGGTGTTGGAGAAGAAGTCATTAAATGCGTTGGTTCTTATTTAGTTGTAGAATACATGAGACAAGGAAATAGTCCCAGAGAAGCCTGTAAAAAAGTAGTTGAACGCATCGCCAAAAGAGATCCAGAGAAGGCCAAAAACATTCAAATCGGTTTCTTGGCTATAGATATCCATGGGAATTATGGAGCCTATGCGCTTCAAAAAGGATTCTCCTTTGCAGTAAAATCAGAGAAAGAAGAGATTGTTATTCCAGGAGAAAGTTATTTTATTTAAAATGAATTACGAATTAGAAATCATTGCTTTCGACATAGTGTCCTGTAGTGTTGCTGAAGCTAACGGCGCTACAAGAATTGAACTATGTTCCAACCCAGAAGAAGGTGGAACTACCCCTTCGTTTGGCATGATAGAACAAGCGCGAAAATCTTGTTCCATTTCGCTTTTCCCCATAATTAGACCCAGGGGTGGCGACTTTCTGTATACAGACCAAGAGTTCGAATCAATGAAATCAGATATAAATCATTGTTTATCAATAGGTTGTGATGGTGTTGTGATTGGTATGCTTCTCTCTGATGGCACTATAGACATAGAGCGATCTAAAGCTTTGGTTGAGGCTGCAGGCAAGATGGACATAACTTTTCACAGGGCCTTTGATAGAGTAAAAGATCCGATAGATTCTTTGGAAAAATTAATCGCAATAGGTTGTAAAAGAATACTTACAAGTGGTTTATATAAAACAGCTGTTGATGGTATAATCAATCTTAAGCAACTGGTAAAACAAGCTAACAATAGAATCATAATTATGCCAGGATCTGGGGTGAGGTCAGACAATGTGATTGATTTAGCAATACAAACGGGAGCTAATGCCTTTCATAGTTCAGCAAGAACTTATTTACGTTCAAAAATGAATTACAAAAATCCTAATATGTCAGAGTCTCTTGTCCACCCAAGCTTGGATGGTGATGAAGTAAAAAAACTAAAACAGAATCTAGAGAACCATTTCAAAAACTAGCATGACTTCCTTTTTCAAATCAAAAATAGTCCTTACAACAGCAACCCTGGTAATTGCAGGAATATCCTATTTCTTGTTTTTTACAGAAACACCAGTTGATTACAATGCTGAGGTAAAACCTATTATTAACCAAAAATGCATATCCTGTCATGGTGGTGTTAAGAAAAAAGCAGGGTTCAGCTTGCTGTTTAGAGAGGAAGCCCTCTCTCCCACCGAATCAGGAAAACCAGCCATACTTCCAGGTGATGCAGCAAATAGTGAGATGATTAAACGCCTTCATTCTCTGGATCCAGAAGAAAGAATGCCTTACCAAGAAGAAGCCCTAACGGAGGAAGAGACCAGAACCCTGACTAAATGGATAGATGAAGGGGCAAAGTTTGATACACATTGGTCTTATCTGCCAGTAAAGGCTCCTTTAATACCCGGTAAAGGACTTTTTAGTTGGTTCAAACAAAAAGATGGAAATGACATTGATCGTTTTATCGATGAAAAACTGGATGAAGTCGATTTAAAGCGATCACCAATTGCTAGCAAAGACGTATTGTTGAGGAGGGCATCACTTGATCTAATTGGTATGCCAGCCCCTGAAGTAATTAAGCAAAAGTTTCTGAGGGACAATTCTGAAAAAGCCTATGAAAATTTGGTAGACGATTTACTCGCCTCTCCAAAATATGGGGAGAGGTGGACGGCCCTTTGGATGGATTTGGCCAGATATGCAGATACAAAAGGATATGAAAGAGATTATATCAGGTCTATATGGAGGTATCGTGATTGGCTAATAAAAGCATTTAATGAAGACAAGACCTACGATCAATTTTTGGTTGAACAGTTGGCAGGTGATTTAATTCCAAATCCATCCGATGAACAATTTATTGCGACCGCTTTTCACAGAAATACCATGAACAACGATGAAGGAGGTACCGATAATGAGGAGTTTAGGGTAGCAGCTACATTAGACAGAGTAAATACAACTTGGGAAGTGTTGATGGGAACAAGTTTTGCCTGTGTGCAATGCCATAGTCATCCTTATGATCCCTTCAAACATGAAGAGTACTATCAGTTCATGGCCTATTTCAACAATTCACGCGACGAAGACACTCATGATGAATATCCTTTGTTGAGAGAATTTAGAAATGACAGCAAGCTTAAATATGAAAAGTTATTGAGTTGGTTAAATAAGCATGCAGACACTAAAACTGCTAGTTTTTATCAGCGCTTATTAAAAACCGGACAACAATGCATCAACAGCATTACAGTCGACTCAATGTACAATGCAGCTTTAGAAGACACAAAATCACTTCGATTAAGAAAAAATTCACTTGCAAAATTTAGTCAGCGTGACATCACCAATAAATCAACCTTACTCATTAGACTTAACTCTTTTGTTGATCATGGCATACTGACCTTATATATAGATCAACCCAATTCAAAACCTGTTGCAAGTATTAAAATAAACAAATCAAAAAAGGAATGGGATTTGGTCAAATTCCAGTTGGATGAAAAGTTAACAGGCAAACACGACTTTTACTTTAAGTATGAAAATCCATCGCTAAAAAAAGAAAAAGACCGTGGTCTTCTTGTCGATTGGCTTGTGTTTACACCATCATTTCCGTTAAAGACTTCTGCTGCAGGTTCAGCGTTTTATCAAGACTTTCTTGAATTACTTAATCAACCAGATGCTGAATTCACTCCCATCATGTCTGATAATCCGAGTTACATGAAAAGAAAAACTTTTGTTTTTGAAAGGGGCAATTGGCTACTCAAAACACAAGAGGTTGAAGCAGGTATTCCGGCATTATTAAATCCAGATAAAAACAACAAATTAAGCACGAGATTGGAACTCGCAAAATGGATGACTGACAAAAAAAATCCATTAACGGCAAGGACAATGGTCAATAGACTTTGGGAACAATTGTTCGGTCAGGGACTAGTTGAAACATTAGAAGACCTGGGTTCACAAGGTATGACACCAACACATCCTGAGTTGTTGGATTATTTGGCTTACACTTTCATGCACAATGACAATTGGAGCGTGAAAAAGACACTTAAAAGATTGGTGATGTCCAAAACCTATACACAATCAGCAGAAACTTCTGAACAAGCCTTAAAAAAAGATGCACTCAATAGATATTATTCTCATGCACCAAGAGTTCGCTTAACTGCAGAGCAAGTAAGAGACCAAGCACTTGCAATCAGTGGGAACTTAAGTAATAAAATGTTTGGTCCAAGTGTTATGCCCTACCAGCCCGAAGGAATTTGGGCCTCCCCTTACGATGGAAGAAGCTGGATAAAAAGTGAAGGTGAAGACCAATACAGGAGAGCAATTTATACCTACTGGAAAAGAACTGGTCCCTACCCTTCTTTTATCAACTTTGATGGCACCGCTAGGGAGGTTTGCACCAGTAGAAGAATTAAAACGAATACCCCACTTCAGGCATTGACTTTACTCAATGATTCAACTTATTGGGATTTATCTATTCAATTTGCAAAAAATTTAATGCAGGAGAACCCTTCATCTGTAAAACAACAAATTGGAAAAGGCTACAAAATTGCAACCGGTTTAGATATCAGTGATAAAAAGTCTAAAGTATTTGAAGCACTGTTTTCTAATACTATGCAACAACTGAATAAAGATAAAAAACGTGTAAATAAAATGTTGTCTGATTCAAGTGTCCAAAAACAAGGAAATGAATTAGCGGCGTTGGCTGTAGTAACCAATGCTATTCTCAACCTAGATGAAGTGATTACAAAAAACTAATTAACCCCATGAAGAAGGAGAAAATACAAACGGAAGCAATACATGCTGAATTAAGTTTTGAAACAAGAAGGCATTTTCTAAAACAATGTAGAACTGGAATGGGTATGATGGCCTTAGGTTCAATTTTGGATGGATGCAATATTTTTTTAAAAGAAAACAATCAGTTGGGCACAAATCCACTTTTGGCAAAAGCGCCACATTTTGCTGCAAAAGCAAAATCAGTCATTTTTTTACACATGGCTGGTGCTCCATCACAATTGGAAATGTTTGATTACAAACCCGAATTGCAAAAAATGGACGGCATGGATTGTCCAGATTCTTTTATTAAAGGAAAGAAATTTGCATTCATTAGAGGGGTTCCTAAATTACTTGGTCCGCAAACACAATTCAAACAATACGGTCAAAGTGGTTTATGGTTGTCTGATAACATCCCACACTTTAGACAAGTTATTGACGACGTAAGTATATTAAAGGCGGTCAACACCGACCAATTTAACCACGCACCTGCGCAGTTACTCATGCATTGCGGAACCCCAAGATTGGGTAGACCTAGTATGGGTTCTTGGGTAACCTATGGACTTGGTACTGAAAACAGCAATCTTCCTGGCTTCGTGGTTCTAACATCAGGAGGAAGAAACCCAGATTCAGGAAAAAGTGTTTGGGGTAGTGGATTTTTACCTTCTGTATACCAAGGAACACAATGTAGATCTGAAGGTGATCCAGTTCTATTTTTAAAAGACCCCAATGGCTTCAACAGAGATCTTCGTAAGTCTTCAATAGATGCAATCAATAAAGTAAATGAACTCGCTTACCAAGAATACAATGACCCTGAAATTCTATCTAGAATTGCACAATATGAATTGGCCTTTAAAATGCAAGTAGCTGTTCCAGATGTAATGAACATTGCTGATGAACCAGCTTATATTCATGAAATGTACGGCACAAAACCAGGAGAGGAATCTTTTGCTAACAATGCTTTACTCGCAAGAAAACTGGTAGAAAAAGGTGTTCGCTTTGTACAATTATTTGATTGGGGATGGGATAGTCATGGTACAGACCCTGGTACTGCTTTAGACATGGGTTTTGTCACAAAATGCAGGGAGACAGATAAAGCAGTCTCTGCTCTATTATTAGATTTAAAACAAAGAGGACTTTTGGATGAAACCTTGGTAGTTTGGGGTGGTGAATTTGGTAGAACACCAATGCAAGAAAACAGAGACGGTATTCAGAATTTTCACAAAGGTAGAGATCACCACGCTGATGCATTTTCCATGTGGATGGCTGGTGGTGGAATCAAGTCTGGGTTTAGTTATGGAGAAACCGACCCTATTGGATATAATGCCATTGATGGGAAAGTTTCTGTGTATGATATACAAGCTACTATTTTAAATCAATTGGGATTTGATCATGAACAACTCACCTATCAGTTTCAAGGAAGGCAATTCCGTTTAACAGACGTATTTGGAAAAGTAATTGACCCGATTATTGCCTAATTCATTAAAAAAAAACAATGCTTGAATTTATAGGCAAATTTCATCCAGTGATTGTACATCTGCCAATTGGCATATTTGTTTTGGCAATCCTGTTTGAATTTATGGTGTTATCACAAAGGTTTCAGAAATTAGAAAGCAACATTCCTTTCATACTTACTGTAGGAATTGGATTTTCAATTTTGTCCCTTGTAACCGGACTTTTACTATCTCAGGATGAAAGCAATAAAAAAACTGATGTTGACTTGCACAAATGGATAGCAATTGCTACAACTTTTCTTTTTATTTTTTATCAGGTATGGAGAAATCAATTGGCAGAGAAAACGTATGCTCAGGTTTTGGCATTAATTGTTTTATCAACTTCAATAGTGTTAACTGGACATTTTGGCGGGTCACTTACCCATGGAAAGGACTTCATCAGTTTTTCGAATATAAACAAGGAAGAAAAATTAGTTAAGGCATTGGTTATTCCTGATATCAATCAAGCGGTATTATACAAAGACATTGTTCAACACACTTTATCCATGAAATGCGTTCAATGTCATGGTGAAGAAAGACAAAAAGGGAAATTAAGACTGGATGATAAAAACGGGATTTTGGCAGGCGGTAAAAATGGAATTGTAATCAATCTAAACCAGCCTGAACAAAGTGAATTATTGAAACGTCTGCTTCTTGAAGACAATGATGAATACCACATGCCTCCAAAAAACAAGAAGCAGCTTACTGGTTTTGAAAAAACGATTCTACAATGGTGGATTGTATCTGGTGCTTCTTTTGATAGCAATATCGCATCAATGCAACCTGATAAAAAAACAAAACTGGCACTTGCCGAATTCAAGAAGACTTATGCTAGTGGTGAAATAGAAAAAGTGAAACAAAGAAAAGAAGTAAATGAAATACCAGCTTCGCTTAAACAAGACCTCGAAAAAGATGGCTGGGTAATTTCAGCTATTTCAAAAAAAGATAACCACATCAGGGCAATTGGTTATAATTTGGAAAAACCTTGTGATCTGGCTTTAAAAAAATTACTGTCGATAAAAGAGCAGTTGGTTGAGCTTAAACTTAGTTCAAGTGGAATAACTGATAAAGATTTATCAATTGTGAAACAACTATCGAATATCGAAAAACTATGGTTGGATGAGAATGAAATAACCGATCAAGGAATTAAGGATTTAGTCGACTTGAACAACCTATTTTACATCAACCTCACCTTCACAGCAGTAAGCAAAATAGGAATTGAGCAATTGATGAGCAATAAGGCATTAGAATCGGTATATGTATACCAAACAGGATTGAATCAAAGCGATTTTTCAGCACTAAAAAACAAATGGAAAAACATTAAGATTTATGGTGCAGATACGATGATAAAAATGCCATCCGATAGCCTATTTCAAAAAAGAGTAAAATAAAATCAGTCTATTGTCTTTCTGTAACTGTTAAGCAAATGCAATTGATTGACCGTTCTGTTATAATTGTTCAACTCATAACTGATGCCATAATAGACATCGTTGTTAATGAAATCAGTCAAGAACCTAAGCGCCTGCATGTAAATTAGAAATTCTCCTGCAAATGGAATTGCATCTCTTTCATCAACTGACAATTGACCCGCCATTTTTTCTAAATACCCTTCAACAATTGCGGTAAAATACGCTTTTCTTACAAAGACTTTTTCGAGATCTAGTTCTTCTTCAGTAGCTGGAGAAAGGTAAGTCCGAAACATATCACCAAGATCGCTGATCGACAATCCACTCATTACAGTATCCAAATCAATTACACACAACCCATCTCCTTTCTCATCAAACAACACGTTGTTTATTTTTGTATCGTGGTGGGTGACTCTTTGAGAAAACAATGGAGATGAAGAGATGTATTCGTATCGATCTACAATATTTTTATTCTCAAAAAGATACTTGATTTGTTTATCGGCAAATTGAATGCGTGATTTATCGCCATTTTCCAAAGCATCGTTAAACTGTTTCCAACGATAAGTCAAATTATGAAAGTCGGGAATTGTAGGCTGAAGCTGTTTAGTATCTAGTCCATCAAATGCAGCAGTAAATTTACCAAACTGAAATGCAGCAGAATAGGCTTGATTGGGATTGTTACAACTGTCAATTGAATGAGAGTCGGGTTCAAAGGCCGTTAACCTTAAAACCATTTCATTCATTGAAAGATGATATTCACCTGTTAATGTTTTCAATGGCAATGGAAAAAATAATGGAATATTTTTTTCTCTAAGAAAAAATTCAAGTTTTTCTAAATTATTAGAAATTGCATCCGGTTGTTTAAATACTGCAGTATTTACTTGCTGAAGTATATAATGCGGTAGGTTGTTTTTTGAAAGCAAATACGTTTTGTGGATTAACCCATTTCCAAATAACTCAATGTCAAGTTGGGCATCCTCTGAAAAATAATGACCAAGAATTAATTTGTGATCCATTATTAATATAATAAACGAACCTTTATTGATCCTTTTACTTGCTTTAGTAAATCGAGCGCATTCTTTGACAACTTCTTATCAATATCTAGTACAACATACCCAATTTCATCATTGGTTTTTAGGTACTGCCCAAGTATATTGATCTTATGTTCAGAAAGGGTACTGTTAATTTCGGAGAGTACACCCGGAACATTGGCATGGATATGAAGAATTCGATGGGTACCTTCTTGGGGTGGCAGGTTAATTTCAGGAACAGTATGTGATCCATAGGTAACACCCATTTCAAGGTACTGGAGTAGTTTAGCACTTACGTCTTCACCAATATTGAATTGTGCCTCTTCGGTTGAACCACCCACATGAGGGGAAAGCAAAACATTAGGAATGTTTTGAAGAGGAGACGTGAACACATCACCATTTTTTTCAGGCTCCAATGGGAAAACATCAATGGCAGCCCCAGAAATTAATCCCTCGAGTAATGAAGACTTAAGTGCCTCAAGGTCCACCACCTCCCCTCTTGCATAATTAATAAGAATAGCTCCTTTTTTAAAATGTTTGAGTAAAGTCTTATTGATTAAATTTTTTGTCTGACTGGTTTCTGGTACATGCAAAGTTGTGATATCAGATTGGCCAACAACTTCTTTTATTGATTTTTTCGACACAGCATTACCCAATGGCAACTTAGTTGATGTATCATAAAAAAGAACTTTCATTCCAAGTGCTTCCGCCAAAACACTAACCTGTAAACCAATATTGCCATAACCAATAATACCCAATGTTTTTCCACGTAATTCGAAGCTTCCTTTTGCATCTTTTTGCCAAACACCTTTGTGAGCCGCCGCATTTTTATCGAGAATTTTTCTAATTAAGATGATGGAAGCCCCAATAACAAGTTCTGCTACTGACCTGGTGTTGCTGTAAGGAGCATTAAAAACAACTATACCTTTTTTACGGGCTGCTTGAAGATTCACTTGGTTTGTACCAATACAAAAGCAACCTATGGCTTGAAGTTTTGTAGCATGTTTGATTACTTTTTCTGTAATCTGGGTTTTTGACCTAATCCCCAAAAGATGCACATTTTTAATTTCTTCAATAAGTTGGTCTTCAGTAAGTGCCCCACCAACTTTCTTTATATCAGTATATCCTTCATCTCTAAATACTTTGATTGCAGCATCACTGATGTTCTCTAAAAACAAGATTTTAATCTTGTCTTTGGGATAGCTGGTTTTGTTTGTTATAGTCATTGGTTTTTAATGTAATTTTGCACAAATTTAACGACTTATTTTTGTGCATCCAATTTAAGGGCCTACATGCAGAAATTGAAGGTATTTGCTTTTTTATTTTTATTGTTTTTAGCCCTTTTCTACTTTGCAGACTCGGGTCTGAGAAAGTCGGCGTCTGTAACTCACCCCACTTTCAAGAGAAATATTGCTGAAAATTCGGTTTTGACACCAAAAGACCTTGAATTAAGAAGTTTAAGTGAGCGGTTTTTTCAACAAACTTTATTACACTCCCGTTTTAATGGCGGTATTTTGGTTGCTCGTAATGGGAAAATAATCTTTGAAGCTTACAATGGTTTGACTGAAGTTTTAAAAGGAGATAAGATCAATTCTTCTACCTCATTTCATTTGGCATCAGTTTCCAAAACCTTTACAGCCATGGCTACTTTGATGCTTTTTGATTCGAAATCACTTAGCATTGATCAACCGGTTAGTGCATTTTTGCCTGGTTTTCCCTATCCTAACATTACCGTAAGAAATCTTTTGAACCACAGAAGTGGACTTCCCAATTATATTTATTTTACTGAAGATTTAGGCTGGGACACCAAAAATACACTCACCAACGCGGACATGCTTCAGCTTATGATAAGCAATTCAGCTCTTTTAAAAGTTGGAAGACCAAATGCTTATTTTGATTATTGCAATACGAATTATGCCTTACTTGCTTTGGTGATTGAAAAGGTGAGTTCGCTTAGCTTCTCGGCCTATTTAGGTGAAACAATTTTCAAAGTATTGGGGATGGACAATAGCTTTGTTTTTTCAATGGACAAATCAGAAAAGGTACTCCCCTCCTTCAAATTCAACAACCAAAAAGAGCCTTTTATGTTTTTAGATGCCATTTATGGCGATAAAAATATTTACAGTACACCAAGAGATATGATGAAATGGGATATGGCCTTATATGACACCGCTTTCATATCAGAAAAAATTAGAACAGAGGCGTTTAATGGCTATAGTTACGAAAGAAAGGGAATTAAAAATTATGGTTTAGGATGGCGACTCTACGAAATGCCCTCTGGCAAAAAAATAATTTACCACAATGGATGGTGGCATGGAAACAATACTGTGTTTAGTCGACTTCCTCAAGATTCAACAGCCATTATTGTTTTGGGAAATAAATTCAACAGAAGCATTTATCAAGCTAAAAGAATTGCAGGAATCTTTGAAGGCTATGGAATAAATATAGAAGAAGATGATGAATAAATAGCCAGTAGATTTAAACTAATAACCAAAGCAAGGAGATGGTTTTTGCAATTTTTTAAGAAGTACTACTAAGTTCGACTGTTTTTTGACCGTTTTCAATAAAAACCAACTGCACTTTCTCAGTTTTTACGCATTTTTTAACTATTTTTGCCCCCCAAAATAACGACGGAAAAACCCCGTTTAACATCAAAAAATAAACGAACGAAACTGTTTATGGAAAATTTGATCTACCTCGTGCCCTTGATGGGCATAATCGGACTTCTTTACACACTTGTAAAATTCAACTGGGTATCCAAACAAGATGCAGGCTCAGACCGAATGAAAGAAATCAGCACTTATATTGCTGAAGGTGCCATGGCTTTTTTGAAAGCAGAATGGAAGATTCTTGGCTATTTTGTTGCTATTGTGGCCCTACTCTTGGGCTTTATGTCGCAAAGTAATGAAAGCAGCCATTGGAGTATCTCAATCTCCTTCATTATTGGCGCAGTTTTTAGTGCAACTGCAGGTTACATAGGCATGAAGGTGGCTACAAAAGCCAATGTCCGTACCGCTCAAGCCGCAAAAACAAGTTTGAGTAAAGCCTTGAATGTATCTTTTACAGGAGGTGCAGTGATGGGATTGGGTGTTTCGGGATTGGCTGTTTTGGGTTTAGGCGGTCTATACATTATTTTAAAACAATTTTTTGCACCTGACGGAAACGAAGAAGGGATGTTGCGCACCATTGAAGTACTTACGGGTTTTTCTTTAGGCGCAGAATCCATAGCGCTTTTTGCCCGTGTTGGTGGTGGAATCTATACAAAGGCAGCCGACGTTGGTGCTGATTTAGTGGGTAAAGTAGAAGCCGGTATTCCTGAAGACGATCCAAGAAATCCTGCTACCATTGCAGACAATGTAGGTGATAATGTGGGTGATGTAGCTGGTATGGGTGCTGATCTTTTTGGTTCATATGTTGCAACCGTACTTGCAACCATGGTATTGGGTCAAGAAACAAAGTCTATTGATAGCTTTGGAGGACTAGCCCCTATTTTATTGCCAATGGTGATTGCTGGTGTTGGAATTCTTCTATCTATAGTTGGTACCTTATTTGTAAAAATAAGTGATTCAGCAGGTGCCAGCACAGAAGCAGTACAGAAAGCACTGAACATGGGTAACTGGGGATCAATGGTATTAACAGCCATTGCTGCGTATTTCATCGTTAGTTTTATGTTGCCAGAAACCATGTCTTTGCGTGGTTTAGAGTTTACGCGTAATGGTGTTATTGGTGCGATAGCAGTTGGACTAATTGTAGGTGCGCTAATGAGCATCATTACAGAATATTATACTGCCATGGGTAAACGTCCTGTAATGAGCATCATTCGTCAGTCGGCAACTGGACATGCAACAAATATTATTGGAGGCCTAGCAATAGGCATGGAAAGTACATTCTTGCCAATCTTAGTTTTGGCTGGTGGTATCTATGGTTCATACGCTTGTGCTGGCTTGTATGGTGTTGCCATAGCCGCTGCGGGTATGATGGCTACTACTGCTATGCAGTTGGCAATTGATGCATTTGGTCCAATTGCAGATAATGCAGGTGGTATTGCAGAAATGAGTGAGTTGCCTAGTGAGGTTCGCGAAAAAACGGATATCCTTGATGCAGTGGGTAATACAACAGCAGCAAGTGGAAAAGGATTTGCAATTGCCTCAGCGGCTTTAACTTCCTTAGCACTTTTTGCAGCTTTTGTTGGAATTGCAATGCCTAACAACCAACACATCGATATTTACAAAGCTGATGTTTTGGCCTCTTTATTTATAGGGGGAATGATTCCTTTCATTTTTTCTTCCCTAGCAATTAGGGCTGTAGGTGAAGCTGCCATGTCAATGGTTGAAGAAGTAAGACGTCAGTTCAGAGAGATTCCTGGAATTATGGAAGGTACAGGAAAACCAGAATACGACAAATGTGTTGCCATATCAACAGAGGCATCACTCAAAAAAATGTTGTTACCTGGTGCTATAACAATTGTATCTCCATTATTGATGGGTTTCTTGCTTGGTCCGGAAGCCCTTGGCGGTTTCTTAGCAGGTGCAACTGTAACTGGGGTGTTAATGGGAATTTTCCAGAACAATGCTGGTGGTGCATGGGACAATGCAAAGAAGAGTTTTGAGAAAGGTGTAGAAATAAATGGAGAAATATATTATAAGAAATCAGAACCACACAAGGCTTCAGTTACAGGTGATACTGTTGGTGATCCTTTCAAAGACACTTCTGGTCCATCAATGAATATCCTCATTAAATTAATGTCTATTGTTTCTCTGGTTATTGCTCCTACTCTCGCACAATTAAATGAGTCTGATGCAAAACTCGTTGAGCAAAAAATTGAGAAAAATGTTCAAATTTCAATCCAAAGCGCTGATACAACACAATCTCAACTTACATTAACTGAAGGTCCAGACAATGGCCTTATCACAGCTTTAAAAGAAGATGGTTTGATTGGTGAAGGATCTACATCTATTCAATATGATAATGGTGTATTAACTGTAAATGGAAAAGAAGTTGCTGCTGAAAAATACAAGCAGTATTTAAAAATGGAAAAGATGGAAATCAAAATCACTGAAGAAAAAAAATAACACAATTTCCTTTTATAAAAAATCCCCTTCAAATGAAGGGGATTTTTTTTGTACGAATGTATTTAAGGAAAATTCAGATCGTTTATTTCCTGGCAACTTTGAATGTTTTGGTTAAAGTATTGCTTGCAGTCTTTTGACTGGTTACAGCAACAGTAACACTGTAAAGGGAGCCTGAAACCAATGTACCAGTAGAAATATCATTGGAAGCAACAGTAGATTTCACATTTTTGCTTTCCAGCAATGTTCCTGAAGGATCAGCTTTTGTTGTAATGTCAATGCTGATACCTGTCGTTGGCATTTTAGAACTCAAAATTACCTTGAAGGAATAAATACCAGACAAGGCTGTAGCTGTAGTAGTTACTGGATCTGGGTCCAATGAAAATAGTATATTGTCTTCCACTTCAACTACAGGTGGTGGTGGTGTGGGAGGTATTGGGGTGGGTGTAGTTTTTTTGGTACATGAAATGGTCAAACAAACCACCATCATCAATGAAAAAGCCAAGGACCG
>CAMDFC010000023.1 GCA_945897185.1 Chitinophaga pinensis
CCGAAGCATGGCGATTTGGGTGGAATCTATGAAAGATGGAAGGATGATAAAGGTTACGAAGGAAAAGCTCCTCTGAAAAATGCTTCACTCGCACCTGGTCTCTGGCAACACATGGAAATTTCCTTTCAGGCGCCGAGATTTGATGCATCAGGGAAAAAAACACAATCTGCGAAATTCATCTACGTCAAGGTCAACGGCATTACCGTCCACGAAAATATTATTGTCAGTGGCCCAACCCGTGCCGCTGCATTTGAAGATGAAAAGGCTTATGCCCCAATTGCATTTCAAGGAGATCATGGTGTTATAGCCATTAAAAATTTGCGGTACGCAGAACAAGAGGAATTGAAAGTTGGGTTATCCAATATTCGCTATAGTTATTTTGAGAAGTCTGCAAAAACACCTGAACAAGCTGCAAAAACAAAGCCCACCAGTTCGGGTACTGCAACTGCGCTTGATTCAAGACTTGCATCAGCAAGGGATCTTTTCTTTCTTCAATTTGAAGGAAAATTGAATGTCCCTGTAAAAGACAATTATACTTTTTCCATGTTGTATAGCGGTGATGCAAGTTTAGAAATTGATGGCAAGCAAGTTATAATACCCTCCTTCAACCATTTAGGTGGATACCCAGTAGTTGCCTCTTCAATGCTTGATGCAGGAGAACACAATTTGAAATTGTGGATCAACAAAGATTTAAGTTGGTCACCACCCGGACTTTCTCTCTTCATCGAGAAACCAAACTCACGTGCAGTTGCACTGCATACACCTGCATCTATGCCTGAGCGTATTCCAGCTCCATTGATTGCAGTACAATCAGATGGCTCCCCAGAATTGGTAAGGTCATTTATGACACACAACAACAGAAAACTCACGCATGTACTCTCTGTAGGCGATCCACACCAAGTGCATTACGCATACGATCTTTTACAAGGTGGTATTCTGCAAGTATGGAAAGGAGATTTTCTAAACACTACAGAAATGTGGTACGAAAGAGGTGAACCACAAACTGCAAGTGCAATGGGTGCAGTAAGAACATTGAAAGGAAATTGCCCGATATATAACCCATCCCTCACCAAAGATTCTATTGTAGCATACCAATATAAGGGATATACTTTAGGTGGAAATGGTTTGCCCACATTCAAATACGAATATCAAAACTTGAAACTGCATGATGAAATTCAACCTTTGGAAAATAGGAATGGCTTAAGCAGAACCATAACTATTGAAGGCAGTCAATTAGAAAATACAAAAATCAGAATTGCACAAGGATCAACAATTAAGCAGCTATACAATGGTATTTATGTTGTTGGGGACCAGGACTATTTTATTTCGATGAACGCCTCTTTATCTCCAACCATTGAAAACTATCTTGGTCAGCAAGTATTGGTGATACCCGCAAAAGAAAAAATTCAGTACAACATTATTTGGTAAATAGGGTAATGATGAAAAGATTAGAGGACTTTTTAGAAAAAGTAAAAGGGCGTTCGAAAACATATATTGGTTACCCCGCCGGAACTGATTTTGATTATAAAGAACTATATCCGCTATTGGATTATAGCTTGAATAATGTTGGTGATCCTTATACACAATCCAACGACATGACCTCAAAAGAATTTGAAACAGAGGTTGTTTCCTTTTTTGCAGATTATTTCAATGCACCAAAAAATAATTATTGGGGATATGTAACGAATGGTGGATCAGAGGGCAACCTCTATGCACTTTACCTTGCCAGAGAACTTTACCCCAATGGTATGGTGTACTACTCTGAGAGTACCCACTACAGCATCCAAAAAAATATTCATTTGTTGAATATGGACAGCATTGTAATTCGATCCCAAGCCAGTGGTGAAATGGACTATGATGATCTGGCCGTAACCTTGCAGCTCAACAGACATCGTTCTGTTATTATATTAGCAAACATAGGTACCACAATGACGGAGGCAAAAGACCATGTTCCAACTATTGTGGACATTTTAAAAAAATATGCCATCAAAAGTTCTTACATCCATTCAGATGCTGCTTTGTCTGGTTCTTATTTACCCGCATTAGGCTATCATGATTTTGATTTTGCACATGGTGCTGATAGTGTGGCCATATCCGGTCACAAGTTTTTTAGTTCGCCAATTACCAATGGTGTTGTAATGGTAAAAAAATCTTACAAAGAACGAATTGGTAGATCCATTAATTATATTGGTTCATTAGATACAACCATTACAGGATCAAGAACTGGTTTCAATGCATTGGCTCTCTGGTACTTTATTCAAAAAAGCGGAAAAGAAGGGATAGCGAAGCGGGCAGAAACCTGTCTTGAAAATGCCAACTACCTCAGAAATGCACTTAACGAAATTGGTGTAAAAGCTTGGTCCAACGAAAATGCATTAACCGTTGTATTTCCAAGAGCAACAGATGAGATTTGTAAAAAATGGCAATTGGCAAGTGATGCTGAAATTTCACATGCAATTTGCATGCCTGGTGTAACCAGACAAATACTTGAAGAATTTGTAAACGATATGAAAAATGTACAATCATGAAATATTTCCATATGCATAAATTCATTCTTACTTGCGGATACCTGCTTTGCTTTGGACTGTCCAATGTTATAGCACAACAAGCAGACACACAATCTGAAATGGATTTTTACACAATAAAAACCATTGCCATCCCACAAGATGTAAAACTAGAAGTAGGTGGTATTGCAGTAATGCCAGACGGCAGAATTGCAGCATCTACAAGAAGAGGTGAAATATGGATCATTCAAAATGCATATGGAACTGGTACAACACATTTTACCAAGTTCGCTTCTGGTTTGCATGAAGTATTGGGATTGGCTTACAAAGATGGTGCTTTCTATTGTACACAAAGAGGAGAGCTTACCAAGATAGAAGACAAAGATGGTGATGGAAAAGCAGATTCATTTACGCCCATTGCCCTATTTCAGTTGAGTGGTAATTACCATGAGTATGCATACGGACCGGTATTTGACAAACAAGGTGATATGTATGTTACGTTGAATGTAGCATGGGTAGGATATGGAGATGGTTTGGGCAAATGGCATGGATGGTTGATGAAGATCAAAGAAAACGGAGAACAAGAGCCTATTGCAACTGGACTACGTTCGCCTGCAGGATTTACCATCAACAGCAACAACGACGTTTTCTATGCAGAAAACCAAGGTGATTGGGTAGGTAGTGGAAGAGTTACGCATTTAGAAAAAGGAGATTTTGCTGGTAATGCAGGCGGTTTAAACTGGACAAAAGAACCAGAGTCGCCGCTCAAACTCACAAAAGAAGATTTGAAAATTGTAGATAATGGTCAGCCTATGCACGAAGCCGCCAAGAAAATAAAAGAATTGAAACTTCCTGCAGTTTGGTTTCCGCATACACTCATGGGTATCTCTACAGCAGATGTTTTAGAAGACAATACCAATGGCGCTTTTGGTCCGTTTAATGGACACTACTTTGTAGCAGACCAAGGTCACTCTAAAATCATGCGCATGTCGCTTGAAAAAGTAAAAGGAAAATACCAAGGTGCCTGCTACCCTTTCTATGAAGGATTTGCTTCTGGCTTGCTTCGGTTGAGATGGGGATTGGATGGATCTATGTTTGCTGGTATGACCAGCAGAGGATGGGCAAGTACCGGTAAAGCAGATTATGCATTGCAAAGATTGATGTGGAATGGCGAAATACCATTTGAAATGAAAGACATCAAAGCATTGTCGGATGGATTTGAAATTGAATTCACCATGCCAGTTGATGCTGCAAAATTGAAAAACCCAATGCATTATTCCATCAACAGTTTCACTTACATGTACCATCACCATTATGGTAGTCCCATTATCAACAACAGAAACAGAAAAATTATTGGCATTGTACCTTCCGATGATGGCAGAAAAGTAAAGCTTGTATTAGACAGTTTGATAGAAGGTCATATCCATGAAATCAAGGTAAAAGAATTGGCATCTACAGACAAAAAGCCTTTACTACATGATTTTGCCTACTATACCATGAATAATATTCCTGAAGGAAACAAAACCGTTTTAAAAGATGACCAAAGAGTAAAACAACATGTAGGAATGAACCACGCTGCTTCAAACGCAGCGACAGCAAAGCCTGCAGCACCTACCAAAAAAAGACAATTGACGATGCCTTCAGATTGGAAACAACCCGACAAAGTATTGAAAATAGGAACAAAGCCTGGTTTGAAATACGATGTAGAAATATTTGAAGTAAAGGCAGGATCAAAAATCAGGTTGGTTTTCAACAACAACGACGACATGACGCACAACGTTGTAGTGGTAATGCCAGGCGCAGGAGATGAAGTTGGAAGATTGGCATTGAATCTGGGACTCAAAGGTTCAGAAATGAATTATGTTCCCAATTCACCTAAGGTCCTTTTTTACACTGCATTGCTAGAACCAGATAGCAGTGAATCCATCTATTTCATAGCGCCCACCAAACCAGGTGAATATGTATTTCTGTGCACGTATCCAGGGCATGCATCTGTGATGCGCGGAATCTTAAAAATTGTACCGTGATTTTATGATAAGAGAGATTCACCAATGGTACAGTCCCGCTCTAAATAAAGAAATGCCCATTGCTGTTTATGGTCATTACGGATTCGCCTTGTTGTTGATTCCCACCGCTGCTGCCGACTATTTGGAATATGAACGATTTGAATTGATAAATACACTAACGCCATTTATCAATGAAGGCAAAATCAAAGTTTTTTCAGTGAACAGCATCAACACAGAAAGTTGGATGAACAAAGAAATGGAAGGATACCACAAAGCCATTCGTCACAACCAATTCAATAATTATATTTTTCATGAGGTAGTGCCTTTTATAAAAAACATGACCTCAGCAAATACAAATATCATTAGCTGTGGAGCCTCTTTTGGTGCGTTTCATTCAATGAACCTTTTTTTAAAAAGACCAGACCTAATCAATGGCGTAATTGCCATGAGTGGGGTATATGACCTTATGGAATATACAGACGGTTTTTACGACGAACAAGTGTATTTTAATTCTCCTATTCATTATATCCCCAACTTACACGAACACGACACGCTGGAAAAAATACGAAATGGAAAGATCATTATTGCAACCGGAAGTGGATCCCATGAAGATCCGGAAGCCAACAGGAGATTTTCTGAAGTACTAAACAGTAAATCAATTCCGCATGTAATTGACATCTGGGGAGATGACATCCACCACGATTGGCCTACCTGGAGGAAGATGTTGCCTTATATACTAGGGAATAGGGAATAGCCTGCCTACCGGTTTACCTACCGAAGGTTTACCTATCGAAGATAGGCATGGCAGGCAGGCTATTCCCTATTCCTTATCTTTGCCCCATGGAAAAAAAGCTATTCCTACTCGATGCCTTTGCACTCATTTTTCGTGCTTACTATGCCTTGATAAGAAGTCCAAGAATCACCAGCAAAGGGAAAAATACAAACGCACAATTTGGTTTTACCAATGCATTGATAGACTTACTAAACAAACAAAAGCCTACACACATGGCAGTTTGTTTTGATACAGCAGCTCCAACAGAACGTCATACTGATTTTGCAGATTATAAAGCAAACCGACAAGAAGCGCCGGAAGATTTGCTTGCATCCATTCCTGATATCAAAAAAATTATTGCGGGTCTCAACATTCCCATTATTGAAACGGATGGATTTGAGGCAGATGATGTGATTGGTACTTTAGCAAAGCAAGCGGAAAAAGAGGGATATGATGTATACATGGTTACACCTGATAAGGATTATGGTCAGCTTGTAAGTGATAACATCAAAATATTTAAACCACCTTACCAAGGTGGAGATTTTGAAATCATTGGTCCGAAAGAAGTATGTGAGAAATGGGGCATAGAAAATGTTTCACAGGTCATAGACATACTTGGGATGATGGGTGATGCGGTTGATAACATTCCAGGTATTCCTGGTGTAGGAGAAAAGACTGCAGCTAAGTTATTAGCAGAATATGGTAGTCTAGAAAATGTGTTAGAAAATGCAGATAAGTTAAAAGGTTCCTTAGGAGAGAAAGTGAGACAAGGAAAGGAGTTGGCCATTATGAGTAAAAAATTAGCTACCATCATCACTTCCGTCCCCGTTGAATTCCATGCAGAAAATTTCAGAATAAAAGAACCCAATAAAGAGGCGTTGAAAGAGGTTTTTATTGATCTTGAATTCAGGGCCATTGGCAAACGAATTCTTGGAGAAGATATCCCTGTTGCTGGTCCAGTTGAAAAAACAGGTACAACAGTCCAAGGTGATTTATTTGGTGGAGCAGGTACAACTGTCGCTTTTTCAGAAATCAACATTGAAGAAGAAACAGCAGAAAACAGTGAGCCATTGGTTGAGAAAAACATCCACAATACCCCACACCATTATGAATTGATAGATACCCCAGAAAAAATAAATGCGCTAATTAAAATACTTTCAAGCGAGCAGGAAATTTGTTTTGATACAGAAACAACAAGCCTAGATGTATATCAAGCAGAACTTGTGGGATTGAGTTTTTCTACAAATCCAGGAACCGCAAGCTATGTGCCATGTAGCAATGATCGTGGTGAAACCCTTGAATTACTAAAATCATTTCACCTATTGTTCAGTGATGTTTCAAAAAAATGGATTGGACAAAATATCAAATACGATTTATTGATTTTAAAAAACCATGGTATTGAATTGGCAGGTGAAATTTTCGACACCATGCTTGCCCACTACGTAATTGATCCTGAAGGAAAAAGAGGAATGGATCAACTCAGTGCGAAATACCTTGGTTACGAACCAGTGCATATAGAAGAACTGATAGGTAAAAAAGGGAAGCAGCAAGGAAATATGCGTGATGTAGATATTGAAAAAGTAAAAGAATATGCTGGAGAGGATGCAGACATCACACTACAATTGAAAAACAGATTTGAACCGCTACTTAAAGAAAAAGAAGTTGAACGGGTATTTCAAGAAGTAGAAAACCCATTGGTGAAAGTACTTACCAATATGGAATTTGAAGGTGTGCGCGTAGATGTAAACTTCTTGAACGAATATTCAAAAGAGCTTGAAAAAGAAGCTAAAATTGCTGAAGAAGCAGTGTATAAAACAGCAGGTGTAAGATTTAATCTTGCCTCCCCAAAACAATTGGGAGAAGTATTGTTTGATAAATTGATGCTTGACCCCAAAGCCAAAAAAACAAAAACTGGACAATACGCTACCGGAGAAGATGTTTTACAAAAACTAGCACACCAATTTCCAATTGTTTCAGATATTCTTGTATTTAGACAATTGACAAAATTAAAATCAACTTATGTAGATGCACTTCCAGTATTGATTAATCCAAAAACAGGACGCGTACATACTACTTATGCACAAGCTGTTGCAGTTACAGGTAGACTGTCCAGCAACAATCCCAACTTGCAAAATATTCCTGTAAGAAGTGATAGGGGGAAAGAAATTAGAAAAGCTTTTATTCCGAGAGACAAAGACCATATTTTAATTTCAGCCGATTACTCACAAATTGAATTACGTGTAGTAGCTGCAATCAGTGGAGACCCAAATATGTGTGAGGCATTTAGATTGGGAAAAGACATACATACTGCAACAGCAGCAAAAGTGTATGGTATTGCTGAAGAAGAAGTGACTAAAGAAATGAGGTATAAAGCAAAGAGCGTAAATTTTGGTATCATATACGGACAAGGAGCGTTTGGCTTAGCGGATAATTTGGGTATCAGTAGAACTGAAGCAAAGAATATAATTGATAACTATAAGAAAGAGTTTTCGGGTATAAGTGAATACATGGAAAGCACAATCAATTTTGCAAAAGAAAAAGGATATGTTGAAACTTTAATGGGAAGGAAAAGGTGGTTGAGAGACATCAACTCTGCTAATTTTACAGTCAGGGGCTTTGCTGAAAGAAATGCGATCAATTCTCCAATACAAGGTACCGCTGCAGATATGATTAAATTAGCAATGATTAAGGTGAGTAATGCAATCAAAAAAGAAGGTTTCAAAAGCAAGATGATTCTTCAGGTACATGATGAATTAATTTTTGATGCACTACGATCAGAGGCTGTAGCACTTAAAGCATGCATACTTGAGAATATGGAAAATGCTTTACCACTTCCCAATCAAGTACCAGTAATTGCAGAGGCAGGCATGGGAGAGAATTGGTTAGAAGCACATTAAAAATTTGAAATGATTACAAGATTTTTTATATTTCTATTCAAGCTCAATGGCTGGAAGATTGTAGGTGAAGTTCCACCTCACATTAAGAAAGCAGTTGTGATTGCCGCACCGCACACATCCAATTGGGATTTTATATACGCTATGGCAATATTCAGGATGTCAAAATTGAATGTCCGTTACCTAATTAAAAAAGAAATGAACTTTTTTCCACTCAGTATTTTACTTAAAAATACAGGAGCTATTCCCGTGGAGAGAAACAAGAAACAAAAACTTACCGATCAAATTATAGAAAAGTTTAATCAGTGTGAAGAGCTACTGGTAACGGTGCCCGCAGAAGGCACCAGAAAAAGAGTAGAAAAATGGAAAAGTGGATTTTATTATGCAGCCCTCGGTGCCAATGTTCCTATATTACCAGGATACCTCGACTACAAGAAAAAAGAAGGTGGATTTGGACTGCCTATCTACCCAACAGGTAATGTAGAAGAAGACCTATTGAAGCTAAAGAATTTTTTTGCTGAAAAAACTGGAAAATATCCTGAAAAGTTTAATTTGGAAGCCATACGCTTTTAACAAAGTTTTAATTATAAGTGATGCTAATTTTAAATCATGATTGACAAATATATCCAAACCATAACCTTAATTGGCGGCAGGTATTTTTTAGTTGCAGGGATCTCATTTTTGTTTTTTTATTTTTTGCTAAAAGGAATTGTAGAAAATAAAAAAATACAAAACAAATATCCAAGGGTATCCGATTATATGCGTGAAATTGGATTTTCTACTTTAACCATTTTGATTTTTGGAGTAGTCCCCCTTGTATTTATTCATAACCAAAACATATCCAAATACACTACCCTATTTAAAAATGTAGATGATTATGGCTGGTTCTATTTTTGGTCTGTTTTTCCCGTCATGCTATTTATGCACGATACTTATTTTTATTGGATGCACAGAATCATGCACCACAAAAAACTATTCAAGCTGTTTCATTTGGTACACCACCAATCGACTAATCCCTCTCCTTGGGCAGCTTATTCTTTTCATCCTTTAGAAGCCGTAATTGAAGCGGGCATATTGGTTGTATTTCTTTTTACTATTCCCATACACCTAATTCATTTCGTTTCATTCTTCATGTTCATGATTTTGTATAATGTTTACGGGCATTTGGGATGGGAATTGTATCCAAAAAATTTCAACAAAACCAAGATTGGGAAATGGATAAACACATCGGTTTGCCATAACCAGCACCACCAGTTTTTTAAAGGGAATTATGGACTATATTTTTTGTTTTGGGATCGTTGGATGGGGACATTAAGAGAAGATTACGATACGCAATACGAAAAAGTAAAATCCAGGTGAACCCCAAAATTATTTATTGTTACGATGCATACTGTGGATGGTGTTACGGATTTAGTGCGGTTATCCAACAAATCTGGCAAACGCACAAAGACCAATTTGATTTTGAAACCCTTTCGGGAGGAATGATACCTGTTGATGCAACCCAACACATTGGCGCAATTGCCGGCTACATCAAAACTGCTTACAAAACCGTAGAGAATACTACTGGAGTAAAGTTTGGTGACGACTATCTTTGGCATATCAACAATCCAGACCAAAGCGATTGGTTCCCTAATTCTGAAATGGCGGCTATTGCTCTGGCAGTCTTTAGGGACATACATCCAGACCTCACCATTTCATTTGCTGCTGATCTGCAGCATGCCCTACATCATGATGGCAGAGACCTCACAGATAAAGAAGCATATAGACATTTGGTTGAAAAATATCAAATAGATGAAGATGTTTTTTATAACAACCTAAAAAGTGTAGAATATAAGGAAAAGGCCTACTATGACTTTTCCCTTATTAAACAATTACAAGTAAATGGCTTCCCAACAGTTTTTCTACAAATAGAAGAAACTAAATTATACATGATTTCTAGGGGATTTAGTGATTTTACTTCTGTTGATAACAGAATCAACAACATTCTTACTGAAAACAATATTCAGTAATTTGGTTGTAACTTGCACCCATTAATTAGTGATCATGGAATACAACAAACTCATTTCTGTTACAGGATTTTCTGGACTTTTCGAACTGCTTAGCAGCAAAAACGATGGCGCAATTGTAAAATCATTGGATGACAATTCTACCAAATTCGTTTCCAATAGACAACATCAATTTTCACACCTTGAATCAATTGAGGTGTATACCAACGATGAAAATGTAAATCTTTCTGAATTATTTAAAGCAATGGATGCTTCCAAAGAAGCACTTCCTTCAGAAAAAGACAACAAAGCCATCCACACTTATTTTGAAAATGTTTATCCTTCTATAGACTTTGAAAGGGTATACAACAGCGACATGAAAAAAATGGTTCGCTGGTTTAGCGTAATCAAAAACCACAACATCGAGATTAAACTCTCTGAGGTTGCTGAGGAAAATGGCGAAGAAGTCTAATCATTCCAAAGGATAACAACATGCAATACAGTGCAAACATTCAGAAACTGATACACAGTTTTCTGCCAATTGATTTTAAACTAACCGATTGGAAAAGTCTTGAACCCTACTTTATTCAATTATTGGATAGAGAACTTCTTTCAGAAGCAGATCTTGAACAATGGCTGAAAGACATGAGTGAAATTGAGGCCTTTATAAGCGAGGATGCTTGCTGGCGTCAAGTGAGAATGACATGTGATACAGAAAATAAGGCATTGGAAGAAGACTTTAATTTCTTCTTTATGGAGATCCAGCCTAAAATTCAACCCTATGCTGATCAACTAAATAAGAAATTAATAAACTGCCCTTTCACAACTAAACTGGACCAACAAAAGTATTTCACTTATCTCCGTTCTGTTAAGAAGAGCATCGACTTATTTAGAGAGTCAAACATACCGCTGCAAGCAGAATCAAGTGTTTTGCAACAGCAATACGGCGCAATTGCTGGGAAGATGATGATTGAACATGAAGATCAAGAATTCACATTGCAACAAGCGGCAAAATTTCTTGAACATGAAGACAGGGAAGTAAGAGAAATCGTCTATACTAAAACTGCAGAGAGAAGATTGGCTGATAAAGATCCGTTAAACGACCTCTTTTCTAAATTAATAAGCCTTCGTCACCAAATTGCCCTGAATGCAGGTTTCTCAAATTACAGAGATTATAAGTTCGCAGAAATGGGTCGCTTTGATTACACACCCGAAGCTTGTTTCAATTTTCATGATGCTGTAAAAGAGGCTGTTCTTCCACTCATTAATGATATCTACTCAACACAAGCAGAACGCTTGGGTATAGACATAATGAGGCCTTGGGACACCGAAGCGGAACCTGCAGGTATTGAACCACTCCGACCTTTTACTGATGGCAAAGACCTTTTGAAAAAATCCATTGCCTGTCTAGATAAATTAGATCCCTTCTTTGGTGATTGTTTAAAAAAGATGCAAGAACTAAATCACCTAGATTTAGACAGTAGAAAAGGAAAGGCCCCAGGTGGTTACAACATGCCACTTGCAGAAAGTGGAGCTCCATTTATATTTATGAATGCAGCAGCGCAGATGTCTGACCTCACTACCATGGTTCACGAAGCGGGTCATGCTGTTCATTCTTTCCTAGCACATGAATTAGCATTAACTGGATTCAAAGAATATCCAACTGAAATGGCTGAAGTAGCCAGTATGTCGATGGAGCTTTTTACAATGGACCATTGGGATGTTTTCTTCGATAACGAAGAAGAAATGAAAAGAGCAAAGCGCCATCAGCTGGAAAGGGTAATTACCATCTTCCCCTGGATAGCCATTATTGATAAGTTTCAACATTGGGTTTATGAAAACCCATCACACAGCTTAGAAGAAAGAAGAGAGCAATGGTTGAATATATTAAATAATTTTACATCTATATCAATTGATCATAGTGGACTCGAAAAGTTCAGGTCTTATGGTTGGCAAAAGCAACTTCACCTGTTTGAGGTTCCATTTTACTATATAGAATACGGTATAGCACAGCTTGGCGCAATTGGAATGTGGAAACAATACAGAAAGAACCCCAAGCAAGCACTTGAAAATTATATGTCAGCTCTAAGCTTAGGCGGCACCAAAACACTTCCCGAACTCTACAAAGCAGCTGGAATTGATTTTGATTTTTCTGCACAGAACATCAGTGAACTAATGCTGTTCGTAAAAAATGAATTGGAGGCTTTGAAGTAGTACCACTTTTAGGGTAGACCAGATTTTAGGTCTAATTCAATGAGTTATGTATTTTTGAATTGCTACTAATCAGCGCCTTAACGAATGTCTTGGTGTTTTTACACCGGGACTTTTACTTTCTTGCAAGTCTTACAGATTCCAGACACCACCATGTTGATTTCATTCATTGAATAACCAGTTGGTAGTTTAACAGAGGGAATACTTACATCATCAAGACAAATAGTTTTACTACAATTGTCGCAACGAAAATGGACATGGTTATCATGATGATGACCTGAGCTTATGCAAACTTCATTACACAATGCATATCTAACAGAATTATCTGTTGTAGGAATATTATGGATGATCCCCTTTTCAAGAAAAGTTTGTAGGGTTCGATAAATGGTTACTCGATCGTATTTATCAGAACATTTAACTTCAATATCTTGGTGTGCCAACGCATTATTGGCATCAAGAAATATATCGAGTATTCGCTTTCTTCCTGCGGTTACACTCAATGAACTACTCTTTAATATTGTTTCTGATTTGTTCATTTATTCATTCATGAGTTCTTCAATATCAATCATCAATTGATCTACTTCATCTTTTTTTATGCCATCATAAATACCGCGTACCCTTCCCTGTCCGTCAACCAACGCAAAAAACTGAGTATGTAAAAACTGTTCATCAATATTTTTGGAACTGTTCTTCGGATCATCCAATAAATAACTTTCTCTCGCTGTTTTATACAAATCAGTTTTCGATCCATATAAAAACCACCAGTTATTTGGTGAGGCACCTAGTGAATCTGCATAACGTTTAAGAACGGGTACAGAATCATTTTCTGGATTAACTGTATGTGAAAGAATTAAAAAATTAGGATTGCCTTTGTACTTCTCGTAAACCACTTGCATGTTTTTGTTCATTTTCGGACAAATACCTTTGCATGTAGTAAAAAAATATTCTGCAACATAGATTCGTTTCTTCAAATCTTTTTGTGATACTACCGCACTGTCTTGTCTCAAAAAAGTAAAAGGTTGGACAGTATTTAAAACGGGCAATTTTACTTTTTCAAAATCAGTAAAAATGACAAGCGCAGCATAAAAGCCACCCAACAACACAACAAAGAAAAACAAATACGTTAAGCCTTTTTTGCTCATAAAAATGAATTGATGCAAAATTACACCGGACAAACTGAATTTACGCTGAAATAAGAATGCAACTTTGTTGCAAAATACTTAAATTTGTTCTCCCACTATGTTTAAGATTAATTACGACGCTTTAGGAATAGCCGCCTCGGTAGCATGCGCAATTCATTGTGCAGTACTTCCATTGGTCATAACTAGTCTGCCTATACTAGGAATTAACATCATCAATAATTTTTGGTTTGAAATATTGATGATTTTTATCGCATTGATAGTAGGTATTTATTCATTGATGCATGGGTTCAAAAAACACCATCACCAATTGTTACCTATTGGAATTTTCACAACCGGTATTCTGTTGTTACTCCTAAAACAAGTACTTCACCAATACCAACTTTGGTTTTTAATCCCTGCTGTTCTGTTGATTGTTTCGGCTCATTTCATCAATTACAGACAATGCAGAAAAGCAGATCATTGCCACACTAGCGACTGTTCACACTAATCATCGGGTTTCAATTCAGCTTGGTCAAAATCACTTCTGCTAGTTTCTTCCCTTGTTTACTTCCACTTTCGCAACCTGAGCGATAATGTATGCCACCGTATACCCTGCTAACAGATGCTTCTAATGCGGCCTCACGAAATGATTTGAATGAACGTATAGGCAAATTAAATTCTAACTCTGATGAGTCTGTAAAGGCAACACCATCGCCAAATAAATGTGTGAGCATTTCAGCGGCTGTTGATGACACCGTACTGTGGCCTGAGGTATATTCAGGGAATGGTGGACTCTGGATGAAGGAAGTCCATTTTTCCTCTAATAAACGCTGAATGGCGGTTTGTGGACGAATACGAACGGTGGAATATTTCACATACCAGCAAGAGATGAAGGCATCGTACATGCCGACAGCAGTATATGCATATGCTTTTGCTGAGGTAACATCATTTGCACTTTTGAGTTTACATGCTTTCTGTGTTATTGCCATCCAATGACCTGGAGGGGTCATTTTTTTATCTTGAAACATCACATGCCCTTTGTGTTGAGATACAAATGGATTATCATCCCAAAACAAGGCAATATCCGTTTGTTCATCTGTTCTGTTTTTAGAAATAGTATACACCTCTTTCATTTCTTTAAAAAAGTCAGAGGTCGTATCTTTTGAATAAGCAGGATAGGGATCTGCTTGTATTTGACTAGACGTGTCAATTGCCATGGTAAGCATTTTTGGCCAATGTGGCTCCAATCCATCTGCGTAATCAGGCAAAGTAGGAACCCATCTAGAATCATCGTCTGTTTTTACCTCAAATCGATCAAAGCCTCTGGTTTCTTTGTAATTGTCTTTACCAAGTCTTTTTGCTACAACATCAGCTACTTGCTGTCCAAAAGCAATTGATTGCTTAACAACCTCTTCATCAAGTCCAGATGCATATACAGCAATCATGGAATCTTGGTACTTCGTGATTTCGGGAGCAGAGAAAGTCACTTTTTTTGCAGTCTCACAAAAAGACTGAATAGCAGCAATTGAAAAATTATAGGTTTTGCCTTTCTCTGGAACAGGCATTGCTTCAAAGTCTTTTAATTTAGCTGATATAGAAACAGAACCTTCTTCATTAAATCTTATTGCTTCATACAAGGCAATTGAAGTATTGGCATAAATTCTGGTGGCTACTGGTGGACTAAATATATCTACGACAATTATATTAGTCAGTTTCTTTACCAACTGGTGTGGCAACTGATCTTCATTAATTTGTCCTATTTTCTTTGGATTAGAACAAGCAATTGTAAAAACAAAAAACAAAAAAGCTGTAAAGGCTTTAAAGGTTAGACGCATGTGTTTTGTATTAAGGGGTAATGATTGTTCGGGTAAGATTTCCTTTGGCATTAAAAAATTCAACTTTGTTTGCTCCGGTAGGAACCAACCAATGTCTGGTAGTTTGTGATAGAAAAGAAGTTCCTCTAGTAAGCTCAAATTTTTGCTTTTTATTTCCTGAAAAATAGACCAATGCTGAACATTCTTTTTCTTCTAGTAAAATAGTTTTCTCATCGCTTTTACTTTTTTTGAAGAACTTCAATGCTTTTCTATTTTCTGTAGCAACCAAAGTATTAGCTCCATTAATATTAACAAATGCCAATGCCCTAGCATCACCCGGAACCAAAAATCCTGATTGTTCAAAACCTAGTGGCTTGAACTTTTTATTCCCGTTGTTAAGTAGAACCAATCCATTGAATGCATCTGCCCTTCCCTGGCTTGTTTCCATGCCGTAGTCGTTACCCAACAAGATAATATCGGTAAGTTGATCTCCATTCACATCCATGGACTGCATGCCATACAAAGGTGCAAATTGTGCTTGCATAGGAAGATCATGCATCTTAAATTGTTCATTGCCTAAATTCTCAATCCAAACACTCTTCATGAAATTAGCAGATAGTATATTTACATCCTTCATTTCTTCAGGAGTAAACACATCCTTTACTGTTGCTTTTCCATAATCACCATAGAACTCAAACTTCCTTCGAATAAGAATCAATTGCTTTTGCATATCATCTTTCGAATGATAGAAATATTCTTGTCGCTTTCCCGTAGAGTCAGGGAAATAACAAGAAATAAATGCATCGTGTGAACCATTTTTATCGAAATCTTTTGAATAAATTCTTAAAGGCTCTCCTGAGGAACATTTGAAATATTGATTTAGGCCAAAGTTTCCTGCTACATAATCCATGTCGCCATCTTGATCAATATCAACAGCAAGAAGACTGTTCCACCAACCCTTTGCTTCATTGATTTCTTTAAGGGTCTCTATTTTCTCAAATGATGTGCCTGTATTTTTGTAAAAAAGAAGCGGACTCCATTCACAAGCCAGCATTAAGTCTGGTTTATTATCGTTGTTAAAATCAGTCCATATAAAATCACTAACCATACCCACTTCTGGCAGTGAGGGCGACCATTGTTTGGTTACGTCCTTAAATTGAATTTGACCTTGCTTTGAATCGTTTCTAAACAAGTAAGATTGACCTGGCTTTGGATATGCCTTTGGAGAAACGCGACCACCCACAAATAAATCAAGGTCACCATCTCCATCTATATCTGCGGCTTTCACATTTTGTCCGGATGCAGTTATGGCAGGTAAGGCATTAATTGCAATTGTAAAATTACCCTTACCATCATTTTCGCAAAGAATATCCTGATACAAGTTTGAACCTGGATCGTGCTGATAGCTTCCTCTCGTTACATACAAATCATTGTCGCCATCACCATCTGCATCAAAAAGAAGCAAACCCATATCCTCTTCTTTATTCACATCAGAATTTTTCAATGGTAAAACTTTCTTGGTGAATTTTCCATTTGCTTTTTGAATCAATAAAACTGGACCTTGGAATCTACTTGAACTTGAAAGAGCAATATCATCAAGACCATCACCATTTACATCGGCTACGGCAATAGCTGGTCCGTATTGAGAAAATTTATGAGGTAAGGTCTTTTGTAAATTGAAATCAATGAAATCATTCTCCTCGTGGAAATAATCTATTTCAAAACTTTCAGCACTAATTTCCTCTAGCAAAGTGGAATTATTTTGATTGTTTGCACCTGTTACTGATTTGGCATTTTTATAATCAATATTGATCACTTGATTTACATTTTGCTTACCAACTGTTTCTTTTTTGCCATCGGTCCATACTATAACAACTGAATCTATATTAGTAGAAGCAGCTAGTCCAAAATGTAAAAAGTTTTCCGACTTAGATAAATAACCTCTTACACATTGGCTTTGCGCAAGTTGTTGTTTACCTCCATCCCAAATAGTTACCGTTGTGCCATATCCTTGGGGGTTCAGCAAAGGACCACTTAAGTTTACGCGCAAGTAATTTGAAAGTTGTTTCTCTTTTTTCGTGTCTTTGGTATAGAGTGTATTTTCAAATAAGAAAGCAGGATCATCAATATTGTTTGTTATGATGTCTAAGTCGCCGTCATTATCTAGATCAGCATAAGATGTACCATTTGTAAAGCTTACTAAATTTATCCCCCACTCTTTCGACTTATCGGTAAATGTTAGATCTCCATTGTTTTTAAAAATGAAATTTGGAATTTTTACTTCTGGAATCATATCGAGTAGCTCTCCTCTTGTAACTAAACTACTGCTTACACTTTTCCTGAAAGCGCCAAAATCATGATCAATGATGTCTTTTGGGAAACCATTTGTAACTAACAAATCACGATTCCCGTCATTATCAAAATCTGCAAATAAAGGCGACCAGCTCCAATCTGTAGCTTCAACTCCTGCCAAAAAAGCAATATCGCTAAACAAGGGAAGGTTTGTTTTGGGATTCATTCCCTGATTCAATTGAAAAGTATTTCTTACAAATTGATACTCATATTTGTATTGCTCTGTAAATAAGTAATGGTTGTAATTGTTTGCATTCATATTTACCTTCTTCCGCTTGTTATCGGATGGAAGCATTTCAACAGCAAATAGATCTTCTAATCCATCGTTATTTATATCAGCAATATCACTGCCCATTGAAGAGTAAGACTCGTGTTTAAATATTTCTGAAATTCTATTGGTGAAAGTTCCATTCTTGTTGTTGATGTAGATGAGGTCAGTACTCAAGTAATCATTGGCCACATAGATATCAGGATACCCATCTTTGTTAAAATCATGAATAAGTGCAGAATGACTATAACCTCCCCAATCGATACCAGCCTGCTCTGATACATCAGAGAAAACAGCGTGACCTAAACTGGAATCAAAATCATTCCTGTACAATAAGTCTTTTGTTAATGCTTTTTTTCCTCTTCTTAAATCATCTGAAAGAAATTGATTGGGGTATTGAACATCAATAAAGTTAACCGCAATAAATAAATCGAGATCTCCATCTAAATCATAATCAAAAAATGTTGAAATAGAATTATGGGTATAATCTCTAATTCCGTATTCCTCACCCATTTCTTTAAACTGAGGAATACCCTCAGCATTGTTACCTTGATTCACGAACAATAAATCGCGTAATAACGCACTGTCTTCAATCATGGTATTGCATACATAAATATCTTGTTTGCCATCAGCGTTGATATCTACAAAGGTTACACCAGATGACCATTGACTTTTTGTTTTGTGTGCACCAGCTTTTTCAATTACTTCTTCAAACTTCAGTGCGCCTTTATTCAAATACAATTTGTTCTGTACCTGATTACCTGCAAAATAAATGTCTTGAAGACCATCTCCATTCAAATCACCAACAGCAACACCGCCACCATTATAGGTAAACTCACTTTCAAGAATATTGATAGAATCATTTATGGTAATCTTGTTGTTGAAATCAATTCCAGACGATTCTGGACTCACGAGCTGAAAAAGAGGTCTATCATTATTACAAGACGAAACAAATGCAAGCAAGACAAAGGCAAGGGTAATATTATTAAATTTCATAGCTGAATATGCGTTTTTCGGTTCCTAAAATTAAACGATTTACGTAAGATTTGAGCATGCATATTGGTGATTCAACAAAACAAAAAAGGCTGCACAAATGTGCAGCCTTCTTGTTATTTTTTTGGTTAGGTTTAGTAACCAGGATTTTGCTTCAAAGTTGGAACACCATCCTTAGCACTTTGCGTAATTGCTTTTGCAGGAAGAGGGAAAACCTCGTTCTTGCCAGCTACGAAAGAAGCTGTTCTCAAGTAACCTCTTCTTACACCATCTTTGGCATAATAAGCATTCTTGACAGCTGGAGCTACACCCCATCTTACGATATCGAAGAAACGGTGACCTTCCATGCCTAGCTCAACACGACGCTCGAAACGAACCGCCTTGGTAGCTACTGCTTTGTCAGTCCATGGTGCAGTGTAAGTACCAATTCGGTAGTTAGCTGCAGGTGAACTGCCATTCAATACAAAGTCCGCTGGGTTAGCAGCTCTTTGACGAATTTGGTTAACCAAAACACGTGCTCTTTCAAGATTATTTAATTCTACTTCAGCTTCAGCCAATTGTAGCATTACATCAGAAAGACGAATCAATTTGGTGTTGTTAGAATTGTAACCAGAAGTCCAGCCAGATGCGTGAGTTACCTCAGCAACTTGAGATTTAGCGTGAACATTCTTCATTGGACCATAAGGACCACCATAAGACTGGTCACGGACCCATGAAGAACCTGGATAAATACCCCAATCCAAATAAGGAATACCACGACGACCAACAGTACGGTCGAGACGAGGATCCAAAGCAACAGTAGAAGGAGTAAACGGATCTGAATCTTTCAAACCATCATCATTCTTAACTTCTGTGTTGCTATAGGTATCCAACAAAGGAAGACCGTTTGCGTCAACTTGGAAAGCGTTTACAAGATCTTGTGAAGGCTGGTGGAATCCGCAGCAACCTGCAGGTCCGTTGTTGTAAGGGAAGTTCAATACATCGCCTACGTTTCCAGCATCACCACCACCTGTATTAACCGCCATTTGAACTTCGAGAATTCCTTCTCTTGTGTTACGAACACCAGCATTGAAATTGTCTGAGAATTTAGCATTCAAAGCATATCTACCTGAATTAACAACAGCATCAAATTGAGCTTTTGCTTCAGAATACTTCTTCTGCCACATATAGGTCATACCCAACAAAGATTGAGCAGCACCTTTTGTTACACGACCAACTTCTGCTTGAGTTACAGGAAGGTCATTGATTGCAGCTTGGAAATCAGCTTGAATTTTTGGAAGGATATCAGCAGTATTTCCGATACGAACATCTTCCAACTTTTCGTCAATAAATGGAACGTTGCGGAAAATTTTCCATAGATCGAAGTGCATCCAAGCTCTTAGGAATTTTGCCTCAGCAATACGTGTATTTTTCTGAGCAGCAGTAATACTAGTAAGCTTTTGGAATGCAACGATAGTTTGGTTAGCCCTAGAGATACCATCATAATAGTTTCTCCATTTTTGCTCCAAATAAGGATTGTTTGCGTCAACATTTCCTCTTTCTAAAGGAGTAATGTCTGGTTGGTCACCCGCTTCTGATCCCTTGTAAGCATCACCACCGGCAATGCTACCAAAAGTCCAGTTAGAAGATGCGCCGCCCCAAGGACCGCCATTGTCCCAACCTGAGAACCCGTCTAGGTTAGAGTAGGTTGCAATCAGAAGTGCGTTTGCACCTTTTTCTGATGTAGAAAGGAGTTCATTGTTTACGCTTCCATAAGGTTGTGTTTCAAGAAAATCCTTACCGCAACTGTAGATAACGACTGCTAGTAAACCCAGCACCGCTATTTTTTGCATAATGTTCTTTCTCATTTTTCTTTGTTTTATTTCTTGGATGCTCTTAAATTAATGTAATAAAATTATAGTTTTTTTTTATTAATTGGATTTATTGTTTAAGCATTATTCGTTTTTAGAACTCAAGGTTTATACCAACTACTACAGTTCTAGCCAAAGGAATACGTCCATTGTCCACACCAAGTGAAAGATCACGCTGACTGTTGAAACCTTCTGTAATGTTTGAGATGGTAACGTCAGGATCTAATCCACTGTATTTGGTGAAAGTCAATAAGTTTTGTCCTTGTGCATAGATACGCAATCTGCTGATACCCAACTTCTTCAAAGAAGCAGGATCAAGAGAGTAGCCTACCTGTAGGTTTCTCAAACGTGTGAAAGACCCATCTTCAACATAATAGCTGTTACGCTGAGAGCTGTAGTTGTCTCCACCATCAAGTACTGGCAAGGTTTTACCTGCTTCATACAAGAAAGCTTTGCTACGGCTACGTTGGAACGCATTAAACTCTGAAAAGTATTTCAAGTTGTTAAACAATTTGTTACCATAAGTTCCACTCCAATACATGGTGAAATCCCAGTTCTTGTAGTTAGCAGTCAAGTTAAGACCAAGCAACAAAGTTGGAATTGGGCTACCTAGGGTGGTTTCATCGTTGTTGTCGATTTGGCCATCACCATTCAAATCTTTGAAACGGAAACGTCCAACTTTAGCATCACCCTTATTGGTGAAAAGCACTTTGTCGATGTCCGCTTGAGACTGCCAAAGACCTTCTTGTACATAACCATAGTACTGAGAAATTGGAAGACCAGACTTGGTATAAGTAATATCACCAATTCTTGCTCCACTAGAACGGATAAAGCTGTTGCTGTTGGCTTCCAACTTAACAACTTCGTTCTTTACAGTTGAACCTGAAAGGTTTACATTGAAGTTGAAATCACGGTTTACGCGCTTAGTATATCCGATTGCGAAATCGAAACCAGTGTTGGTCATTTGGCCAATGTTCTGAGCCTGACGACCTACAGCACCCAACTCAAGAGGAAGTTCTACATTGTAGATCATGTCGCGAGTATCACGCTTGTACCACTCGATCATTACATTCCATCCGCCAGCAAGTGCCGCATCAAAACCAATGTTGGTTACTGATGTACTTTCCCACTTCAAACCAGGATTACCAGTAGAGCTCTGTTGGAAACCTGTTATGGTTCTGTTACCAGTTCCGTTGATGTCATAGTTCGCAACGTCTACGCCAGTAGAGAAATTAGAGAAACCAGGATAGTCGCCACCCACTTCATTGTTACCAAGGATACCATAAGATGCCCTTAATTTCAAATCATTGATGAATGAAACATTGTCCATGAAGCTCTCTTTAGATATTCTCCAACCCACACTCGCAGATGGGAAAATACCATATTTGTTGTCGATGAATCTTGAAGAACCATCACGACGAACTGTTGCAGAAGCAAGGTACTTATCAGTGAAGCTATAAGACGCAGTAGCAAACTGTGAAACCACATTGTGCTCTCCGCGATAGCTGCTCATGTTAAAAGTGGCTGGATTTACGTTTTGCAACAAACGGTAGTTGAAGTTGTCGAATGCCAACTCAGAACCACTTGCGTTGAAACCTTCGTAATAAGTCTGCTTTGCCTCATAACCTACAAGGGCATTAACCCTGTGTTCACCAAAGCTCTTCTTGAAGTTCAAAGTAGAGAAAGCTACCCAGTTTCTGTTCAAGAAATAAGAATTACCCAAAGAGTTAGGGTTGGTGTTACCTTCAGTGGACTCGTATCGACGAGTACCATATCCTTGACCAGGACCACTGTTATAGTCAAGACCATAAGAAGTTTTCCAAGTTAAGAATTCTGCAAGATCAACTTCTGCAAAAGCACTTCCTGTTACACGGAAGCTGTGACCTTGGTTATTCTCTCTGTTTCTCAATTGTTGAGCCACAGGATTAGATACGTTTGAATTGAAGTTGGCTGGAGAGGCATAATTCCCCTGAATATCATATACTGGAACCAATTGTGGCATACCATACGTGTTGATCAATGCAGAACCCTCATTAGGATTACCCTGAGATGCACGTGTTTGTTGGTAAGCAACGTTTAGGCTTTGACCAATCCGGATGCGCTTACCAATGTTGAAATTGGTGTTCACACGCGTTTGGTAACGTCTGTAATCATTTCCAATCATGATACCTTCATGATCATATACGTTTCCAGAGAAGAAATAATTTCCTTTGTCAGAACCACCAGAAGCAGATACTTGGTAGTTCTTCATCGCAGCTGGCTTGAATACTTCTTTGAACCAGTTAGTACCAGCCTTGTTGGTTTCAAGGATAAGGTAATCACCTACACCACGACCAACCGGGTCTGTATTTAAAAAATACTTTGCTGGGTCAACAGCTGGATCTCCAGCAAGGAATCCACCAGCTCCGCGAACTGCGAAATCAGGAAGAACCCACTTACCACCTTGGTTGATGTAAATGTTAGAAGTGAAACCAAGACCTTGACCAGCAGCTAATTTTTGCTGTACTTCAAGGAATTCGTTCGGGTTCAACATTTCTGGAATCTTGGCAGGAGTTTGCATACCATACCAAGTGTCAAACGACAATTTAGATGAACCGCTCTTACCTTTCTTAGTGGTAATTACAATTACACCATTCGCAGCACGAGAACCATAAATAGATGCAGAAGCCGCATCTTTCAAAACCTGAATTGACTCAATGTCGTTCGGGTTAAGGAAGTTGATGTTAGACTCGTTTTGAACAGGAATTCCATCAATAACATACAAAGGCTCGTTGTTGTTGATGGTACCAATACCACGAATACGAACGAAAGCAGAAGATCCTGGATCACCAGAAGTTGACATTTGAACACCAGGAACTTTACCTTGTAGCTGATCTGCAATGTTAGATGCAGCAAACTTGTTCATGTCCTTTGTGTCTACCACAGCAACCGAACCGGTAATGCTTCTGCGTTCCTGTGAACCATAACCAGTTACAACAACTGTTTGCAATGCACTAGAAGATGCCTGCAACACAACATTGATCACTGATAATGATCCAATTTTAACATCACTACCATCATATCCAACGAAGGATACTTCAAGAGAAGCGTTGTCATTAGGAACATTAATTGAATATGAACCATCAGCGCCAGTCGAAACGGCTGTAGATGATCCTTTTACTTTTACAGTGGCGCCAGAAAGCCCTCCACCTGTGTCTCCACCGGTTACTTTACCGGTGACTTTTTTCTGTGCAAAGGCGATAGATACTGACAAGACCATTAGGAGCATCAGCATTCCAGTCCTAGCAGAAAAAGCAAGCACTCTTTTCATGCAATAGTTGTTTTAGTGAATGATTGGGGTTTATAAATAAAAGGTTTAATTAGCATTTAGGAAGTGGTTTTCACAGCTGAGGTTAATAAGTAGTGCATAACAAGATTGGAAATTAGACAATTTTATTACATACTTAACAATTTCTTAAAAAAAAATTTATGTAACGTGTTTTTTTTACACAATATTTCTTTGTAAAACCTTAGTGTTGCAAAGACAACAATTGTCCAACATACGCTGCACAAATAATAATAATAAATAAAAATGCCCTTTATAGCCTAATTGGTGCCTTTTTCAGCAAAAAAATGAGTAAACTGCAGCACAAATCAATAAAATGCGCATTTTTATCTTTTTATGCCTGCTCTTTAGTTCATCTTTCGTTATTGGCCAGGTAAGGTCTTTGCCAGACTTCCGATTTGCTAGAATGGACAATGGCTCAGAGGTAACCAGAAAAAATGTTAGCCCTGGTAAAAAAACGCTTTTTGTTTTCTTTGATACAGAATGCTCGCACTGTAGGGTAGCCATTACTGAATACAATGCCCAAAATAAGGAATTGAACAACCTAAATGTATTTCTGATTACCAGAGACCTCAAAACCGTAGTTGATCCTTTTTTAAAGCAATGTGGTGATAAACTTATTGTCAAAAAAAATGTAACCGTACTCGCTGATGCACAAAATCAATTTATTGGTAAGTTTCTACCTAAAAAATTTCCGGCCATGTTTTTATTTGGGACAAACAACCAACTGATTATGTATAGCGATGAGGAAAAAGAAATTCCTCTTTGTATTCAAAAAATTAAATCATAAATAAATAACTATGCTTAATAGAAGAGAACTTCTCAAACAAATGGCTTGGGTTACTGCTGGCTCATTCTTCATGAATGACGCACTGGCCCTACATGACGCGAAAAACAAAAAAGTTGGTGTCCAATTATATACCCTTCGGGATGCAATAGCTAAAGACGCCAAAGGGTCTTTAAAAAGAGTTGCAGAACTTGGTTTTGGCGAAGTAGAAAACTTCGGATACAATGGTAAGTTCTTTGGTATGGATGCAACTGCTTACAAAACCCTGTTGGGTGATTTAGGAATGACTGCACCTTCTGGTCACTACATGTATGGTAGTATTTTAAATGGATGGGAAAAGGCTGTGGAAGATGCCAAGGCAATTGGCCATGACTACATGGTGCTTGCTTATCTAACTCCTCCGGAAAGGAAGTCGCTTGATGATTATAAAAAGATAGCATCAGATTTAAACAAGGCAGGAGAAGTATGCAAGAAAGCAGGTATCCAACTTTGTTACCACAACCACGAGTTTGAATT
>CAMDFC010000024.1 GCA_945897185.1 Chitinophaga pinensis
GACTATCCGGGTTTTCCCAGCCATTGGTTTGTCCAAATCTCAAATCATTAAACACAAGGGTATCTCCCCAATGCTCAACAGTATAATACCCTTGTGAAAACTTCTTTAATTCCATCACCTCTTTGTGGTCGTGTACCTTACTTAAAAAAGATTCATTCTTGGGGAAATAGTTCAACTTAAATGGCACAGGACCATCCAAGATAGATCGATACCCAACATGATAACCGAGACTATCTTCAACCGCAATAAACCACAAAAAATTATTCAATAAAGTAGGTGTAGTAAAATAATTTAGTTTTTTATTTGAGCTCATTTTTAATGCTGAGTGTACCTGCTTATCAATAATATATTTGTTATTAAAGGCAAAACACAAATAGATAGTAGACAGAAGGACTCCAGCCCTTGCCCACCGAATACGGTGATGGTGATCAGTTTTCAAAAACAAGAGAAATATAAAACTCAATAATGGGACAATAGTAAAAAGCGGATCTGCCACAAACAATACATTAAATGAAATACGGGTGGAAGAGAATGGCTCAAACCAGCCAATTCCATAATTATTCATGGCGTCTAGAAAAAGGTGGCAAGCAATTTCAATTAAAAAAAACCAAAACCATTTTCTCAAAGTGATTGGCTCTGCCTTGTGCCATCGAGCAGCAATAAAGGCAAGAAAAAAACTAGCAAAAAATGCAAAAATAAAAGAGTGTGTAATCCCTCTGTGGGCCAACAATTCTGTAGACACTGGCATCCACATGCCTGCGATGAAATCAATGTCGGGAACACTTTGGGCCAATGCACCCCAAAGTATCGCTTTTCTGCCTGCTTGTTTATCTAAAATTAATTCCCCAATACAAGCGCCCAGTACTATATGTGTAAGTGAATCCATGCTGATATTGAATAACCAATGCTAAGTTATTCAAAACCCATTGCTAAATTGTATTAAAGAGTAATAATTACATTACTCTTACTTCCCTACCGCCCATAGCAGGAGCACCACTGGCAGGTTGTTTGCCAGAATATTTATTAAAGCGATAAATAAAACTCATCATAAAATACCTGGTTAAACGATTTACTCTGGTATCTACAATATTATTTCCGTTGATTGTTCTAGCAATTGCTTGGTTTTGCTTGAAGATATCAAAACCAGATAACCTGAAAATACCATTCTTTTTCTTGAACAAGGTTTTTTCCAATGAAGCATTTAACAATACTATATTTTGGTTTACAGAAGATGAAAGTCCCTTATTAATAATATATTCAAGGTCATGTCTAAACACTATACCACCAGGAATATCCACACGTGAATTGTTGGTAAGCGTCCAACTGGTGTAGTTTACATTAGGCTGACCTGGTAAGTTGTAGGTTACTTTATTTAGTCCGTATCGTCCACCAAAATCAATCTCTAACCAGTCTTTCCAATTGAACTCGTATTTCAGACCCTGAGAAAGCAACAAGTTCTTTCCAATATTGCGCTGTGAATCAATCAGTGAAATGTTGTTGTTGTAAGCGATTACTCCATTTGCAGAAATAATATGGGTTCTGTTGTTCCATGGCTTACTAAAATTGTAAAAACCACTTACGGTATAGTTGCCGTTTACATTCTCATAAGTGGTAAGCTGACTACCATTGCCACCAAGTCTTTTTGTGTTGTTGACGATCTGGTTGTTTACGAAATTATAGTTGGCTCCAACAAAGAATGTTTGACCAGTGAGGAAATTCAAATTGTTAAACGTCATACTAAACACGTGCGCTTGCTCGGGCTTTAACTCAGGATTACCCTTGGTTTGGTATTGCGGATTGGAAACATCTGTAACCGGCTGTAACTGAGTAAAAGATGGTGTTCTTGCATTACCATTATAGAAAAAACGAAGTGTTTTGTTTCTTGTAAAATTATAGGCGAAGTTAGCAGATGGCAATAAGTTCAAGCGCTTAATTGGTGCATATACTGTTTCGCCTGTACTTTTGAATGTTTTTCCACGTTGATCTACTGGCTGAGCGCTTGCACCAATTGAGTAGTTGTATTTCTTTTTGACTGTCCGGAGATTTGTTCCTATTCTTTGGTTGATGAAATCATTTTCAAATTCATTGCTTAACAAATCAGAAAACAAATAATTATTGGTATTGACATCGAGCACTTCAGTATTTCTGTCATTTCGAGTATAGGATCTGGAATAGGCATAAATGAAATCCAAATACCTGTCTTTCATTATGGGTTCAGAATAATTTAACCGAATGTTGTAATTATTAGACCTGTTATCGGTTAGGATTCGCTGATCTAAAACAATAGCAGAAAGTGTTGGAAAGTAATTGTTGGTAATGTTCAACTTTAAGGCTTCCCCATCTGTAGAATTTAAACCACCTCCTATATTAACAGATAAGTTTCTTCCACGCTTTTTAAATTTGTGGTTGAAAATTAGACTTCCACTAAAGTTTGGTGATTTGGAATAAGAGGTGTCGTCATTAATACCATTGCTGGTGAGGTCAATGTCATTTCTCAAATACCCAAAATCAGATCCTGATCTACTGTCATTATCTCGAATAGTAAATTCAGGAATAAACTTGATATAGTTGAATGAATCAATATTCCATTCTACGTTAATTGAAGCCCTATGGTTGCGGGAGTTGCTGAGCGATTGAGTATTCTGACTATTAAGAAACTTTGTACTCTGAAAAAAGTTTTGTGAAGCTACTTCTCTACGAACATCCGTATTTCTTTCAGAATAGCTATAGTTTCCATAAACAGAACCTTTCTTTTCCTTAAAATCCCTTCTAAAGTTCATTCCCATTGAGTTACTCACTCTGATGCCCTCATCACCGCCAATACCACCTTGGTTGTTTCCACCCACATTTACTTGATATGCTCTAGCGCCACCTCCACCAGAATTTCCTCCACCACTATTGTTACTACCGCCATCAAAATTGAAGGTGCTGGTATTGTTGTTGTTTGCTCCCCCAAATACCGAAAGCTGTGTCTCATTGTTGAATACATTTACGTTGGCTGTTCCTGCATAACGGTCATTCGTACCACCTCCCACAACAGTCCTGGTAAACACCCCCTTATTTCTGTCTTTCTTCAATTGAAGGTTGATGATTTTGTCAGGCTCTCCGTCCTTTATTCCTGAAACATTGGCCAGGTCTCCATAATCATCGATTACTTGTACCTTATCAATCATGTCTGCCGATAATTGTTGGGTTGCTGCTTTTGGATCGTTACTGAAGAAATCTTTTCCATTTACCCTTACCCTGGAAACTGTTTTTCCTTGTGCGGTTATATTGCCATTTTTATCCACCTCAATTCCTGGCATTTTTTTGAGGAGGTCCTCCACCATAGCATTGGGTTTCAAACGAAAAGAATCTGCTTTGTATTCAACGGTATCTTCTTTAACAATAATGGGAGGAGTAGAGATCACGATTTCTTGCATAGCGCTGTACTCCTGAATTAATTTAATGCTATCCAACTTCAACACTTCCTCCCCCTCAGAAATGGTGTATGCCTTTAGCTTGGTACCATATCCTAGACTTGCAATAGAGAGCACAAATTTTCTTTGGGGTATGCCTTTGATCAAAAAGAAACCTACATTATTAGACAAAGTTTTGATGGTGTCTTTGCCTCCTGCGATATAGACGCCAACAGTTGCCCGGGCAATTGGATTACCAAGGGTATCGATTAATTTACCGTTTACCTGAAAGCCCTCTTGTGAATATGCTGAAAATCCTAGGGATAAAATGCTCAAAATCAATAGAAAAATACATTTCATAAAATGTGTAATCGGTAATTGGACGTCAAAGTTAGGCAAATGCCTTCGGTTGAAACAAAGAATAGGACAAGCGGTTCACTTGGCTGTCTAACAAGTTCCAAAATCTGGTCATTTTAAGCATAAATGAGTTAATTTTGCCCCCTAGCAAGAACAGAAGAACATGTTTAAATTTTTGTCAGGAATTTTTGGAGCAAGTAAGTCAGAAAAGGATGTCAAGGCCATCAGCCCGTTGGTTGGAATCATCAATAACCATTTTCAATCCTATCAGTCCCTTTCTAACGATGAGTTGAGAGCAAAAACTACCCAGTTTAAAGAAAGGATAAAAGAACACCTTGTTGAAATAGACAACAACATTCATGCCCTGAATGAGCAGGCAGAACAACTGCCTTTGGAGGACATTTTGGGTAGAGACGATCTTTACAAGGCGGTGGATGAACTCAAGAAAAAGAGAAATCAGCAGATAGAAGAGGTACTTGAAAAAATATTACCCGAAACATTTGCGGTAGTGAAAGAGGCAGGAAGAAGATTTAAAGAAAACGAAGAACTCATTTCAACTGCTACAAAATTAGACAGGGAGTTGGGCGTAACAAAAGATTATGTGAAAATCAATGGAGATCGATCCATTTTTCAAACCAGTTGGATGGCTGCAGGCAGTCTAGTCAATTGGAACATGGTTCATTACGATGTTCAGTTGATTGGTGGTGTAGTTTTGCATCAAGGTAAAATTGCAGAGATGGCAACCGGAGAAGGTAAAACGCTTGTTTCCACACTCCCTGCCTATTTAAACGCATTGGCAGGAGAAGGTGTGCATATTATTACGGTGAATGATTACTTGGCTAAACGTGATTCGGAATGGAATGGTACACTTTTTGAATGGCTGGGTTTAACAGTGGATTGTATCGACAAACACCAGCCCCATTCAGATGCCAGAAGGAATGCCTATTTGTCAGACATCACCTATGGCACAAACAATGAATTTGGTTTTGACTACCTAAGAGACAATATGGTTCATTCACCAGACGAGATGGTGCAGCGTAGGCATCATTTTGGCATGGTAGATGAGGTAGATAGTGTGTTGATTGATGATGCGAGGACTCCTTTGATCATATCCGGACCAGTTGCAAAGGGAGACGATCAACAGTTTCATTTGCACAAGCCAAGAATTCAACAGCTTGTAGAGGTCCAAAAACAAATAGTTAGTAAGTCTTTAATAGAAGCTAAAAAACTAATTACAGAGGGAAAAGATGGTCCGCAAGACAGCGGCATATTGTTAATGCGGGCCTTTCGTGGTTTACCCAAGAATACGGCATTAATTAAATTCCTCAGCGAGCCAGGAATAAAGGTGAAATTGCAAAAGGCGGAAAACTATTTTCTATCTGAACAGCAAAAACACATGCCGGAAGTGGATGAGGAACTTTATTTTCATATTGATGAAAAAAATAACCAAGTTGAATTAACCGATAGAGGCCTTAATTACATTACCAAGGGCGGTGAAGATCCAAACTTTTTTATACTCCCAGACCTTTCGATAGCACTAGCTGATATTGAAAAAAGTCAAGTTTCCATTGAGGATAAAATGAGCAATAAGGAAACCTTGTTACAAGAATACTCATTGAAAGCGGACAGAATCCATTCTATACAACAATTATTAAAGGCCTATACCTTATTTGACAAAGATGTTGAATATGTGGTAATGGATGGACTGGTTAAAATTGTGGATGAACAGACGGGTAGGATCATGGAAGGTAGGCGTTACAGCGATGGTCTTCACCAAGCAATTGAAGCAAAGGAAAATGTAAAAATAGAGGCTGCTACACAAACCTATGCTACAGTAACCCTGCAGAACTATTTCAGAATGTACCACAAACTTGCAGGTATGACTGGAACAGCAGAAACTGAAGCAGCGGAGTTGTGGAACATCTACAAGTTAGATGTTGTAAATATTCCTACCAATCTTTCATTGGTTAGAAAAGACGAGGAAGACCTTGTTTTTAAAACCAAAAGAGAAAAGTTCAAATCTGTAATTGACGAAATTGAAGCACTTAGAAATGCAGGAAGACCAATATTGGTAGGTACCACTTCTGTAGAGGTTTCTGAACTATTGGGAAGGATGTTGCAACAGAAAAAAATTCCACACAACGTATTGAATGCAAAGCAGCATGCCAAAGAAGCGCAAGTAATTGCAGAGGCAGGGCTTGCTGGCAACGTAACTATAGCCACGAATATGGCTGGAAGAGGTACAGATATTAAATTGGGTGCGGGTGTTAAAGATGCCGGTGGATTGGCCATTATAGGTACGGAAAGACATGAGAGCAGACGTGTAGACAGACAGCTACGTGGGCGGGCAGGTAGACAAGGAGATCCTGGTTCATCCCAGTTTTATGTATCTCTGGAAGACGATCTTATGCGGATGTTTGGAAGTGACCGAATTGCATCATTAATGGACAGGATGGGATACAAGGAGGGAGAAGTGATTCAACACAGCATGATTACGAAAAGTATTGAACGTGCTCAGAAAAAAGTTGAAGAAAATAATTTTGGCATAAGAAAGCGTTTGCTTGAATACGACGATGTGATGAACAAGCAGAGGAGTGTAATCTATGGAAAACGACAGCATGCCTTGTTTGGAGAGCGTTTGGCACTTGACTTAGACAATGCATTTTATGCGGTTGCATCCAACACGGTTAACCAATTTGCAGGAACTGAAGACCATGAGGGATTCAAACTGGCTGCGATTCTTCATTTTAGTATTGATTCACAAATACAAAAAGAAGAGTTAGAGAAAGACGATATCCAGCATCTTACAGAAAAACTATACAAAGAAGCAATTGAACATTATAATTCAAAAAAAGTTGGGTTAGCAAAGCAATCTCTTCCTGTATTTCAGAATGTAAAAATGAACCAAGGCAGTCATGTTGTAAATGTAATTGTTCCATTTACAGATGGAAAAAAATCGCTTAATGTACTAACCAATTTGGATAAGGCGATTTCAACCAAAGGGATAGACATGGTTTCCTCGGTTGAAAAAACAATAACGCTTGCAATCATTGATGATAGTTGGAAGGAACACCTTAGGGGAATGGATGATTTGAAGCAAAGTGTGCAGACGGCTGTTTATGAGCAAAAAGATCCATTGGTGATATACAAGCAAACAGCTTTCCAACTTTTTTCAAATATGGATGCAGCGGTAAACAAAGAAATCGTTTCTTTTTTATGTCACGTTTCACTCCCAATTGAATCGGGAGGCTCTAACCTCAGAGAGGGAAGAGAGCAAAGGACAGACATGAGCAAGATGAAAGTGCGTAAAGACGAATTAAGCCAAGAAGCCGGTCAGGACCTCATGGACGGAGAGAATCAATACAACGACCCTAACAGTGCTCCAAGAGCAGAACCGATTCGTGTGGGTCCAAAAGTTGGAAGGAACGATTCATGTCCTTGTGGCAGTGGTAAAAAGTTTAAGGCTTGTCACGGTAAGGACCAAGAATAAAAATGGAGAATTGCATGCACATGCGAAACCATATTGTACTCCAGTTATTTACACTTTTACTATTCAATAGTTTGAGCGCGAACGCTCAGTTTGGAAAAAGCGTACATGTTAAAAGAGACCCTAGGGTGGACGAATTGGTTGATAAACAGATAGAATTAAATGGACAAGCCGTTAGGGGAAGAACAACCATCGAACAAGGTTTCCGTCTATTAATTGTTTCTACAAACAAAAGAGATTTGGCATTGGAAACCAAATCGAGGTTAATGAAAAACTATCCAGACCAGAAGTCATATATGTTTTATCATTCACCCCATTTTAAGGTACAGTTTGGTAATTTCAAAACCTACAAGGATGCTGAAAAAGCAAAATATGATCTTGAATTGGAATTTGGCAAAGACCTCTTAATTATACCTTCAAGGGTAGAAGTAAAGGGAGAAAAAGAAATATACGATAACCAATAAACTTGGCATGATACAAGAAACCATTAAAGCATTAGCGGCAAGTTATTTTGAAGAATACAGGTCTATTAGACATCACTTACATGCCAATCCTGAATTGAGTTTCAAAGAATACCAAACATCAAAATTTGTTCAATCGCAACTTAATCATCTTGGCATTTCACACACCATATTGGGTGAAACCGGAGTGATTGCCATTTTGAAAGGAAGGCCATCAGACAGAATTATTGCATTAAGGGCTGATATGGATGCACTGCCAATACATGAAGAAAACAATGTTGCCTATGCCTCTAAAAATGATGGGGTTATGCATGCCTGTGGTCATGATGTGCATACAACTTGCTTGCTCGGTGCAGCACGCATTTTAAATGAATTGAAAGACCAGTGGGATGGAACAATCAAACTAATTTTTCAGCCAGGGGAAGAAAAAAACCCTGGCGGTGCAAGTATTCTCATCAAAGAGGGTGTTTTAAATGACCCTACTCCACAACGGATATATGCCCAACACGTGCATCCGCAACTCGAAGTGGGCAGGATGAATTTTGCAGCAGGAAAAGTAATGGCCAGTGCTGATGAAATTTACATTACTGTAAAAGGAAAAGGCGGACATGCTGCAAAGCCCAATCTAACCTCAGATACCATTCTCACTGCATCACAAATTGTAGTTGCCTTGCAACAGGTTATCAGTAGAAATAACAATCCGCTCTCTCCATCGGTATTATCAATTTGTACCATTCAAGGTGGCTTCACCACAAATGTGATTCCATCGGAAGTTAAAATGATGGGGACTTTCAGAGCCATGAACGAAAAATGGAGATTTGAAGCCCATAATAGAATAAGAACAATTATAGAAAGCACAGCAAAAGCAAATGGTGCAGAGGTAGAATTGGAAATCAGCATTGGATACCCTTCTGTAATCAATGATGCAGATACAACATCAGTAGCTAGCTCCTTGGCTTCTTCTTTAATAGGAGAAGCGCTTGTTGGAGAAGCCGAGATTAGTCTAGGTGCTGAAGACTTTGGTTTTTATACCCAAGAAATTCCAGGATGTTTTTTTAGGTTGGGTACTGGTAATATTAAAAAAGGTATTGTTTCAGGTGTACATACACCTACATTTGACATAGATGAGGACGCCATCAAAATAGGAATCAGTATGATGGCCTATTTAGGTGCAAGAGGTTAGATTCACCAAATGAATTTTTATGCAAAAAAAACAGTTAAGAAGAGAGCAGGCTTTAGAGTACCACGCCAAAGGGAGACCAGGTAAGATTGAGGTAGTTCCAACAAAAGAAGCAAAAACCCAAAGAGACCTTTCACTCGCTTATTCCCCAGGTGTAGCCGAACCCTGTATGGAAATTTTTGAAAATATTGAAAACGTATACAAGTACACTGCAAAGGGAAATTTAGTAGCGGTAATCAGCAATGGAACTGCGGTACTCGGACTAGGAGATATTGGACCAGAGGCAAGCAAGCCAGTTATGGAAGGCAAAGGTGTTCTCTTCAAAATATTTGCAGACATCGATGTCTTTGATATTGAAATTGACGAGAAAGATCCAGAAAAATTCGTAGCCATTGTAAAAGCACTGCAACCTACTTTTGGTGGAATAAATTTAGAAGATATAAAAGCGCCTGAATGTTTTTATATTGAAAAGCGACTGAAGGAAGAAATGAACATTCCTGTGATGCACGACGACCAACACGGTACAGCCATCATCAGCGCTGCTGCGCTTTTAAACGCACTAGAGCTTCAAGAAAAAAAAATTGAAGACATAAAAATTTTGGTAAATGGTGCTGGTGCTGCTGCGGTAGCTTGTTTAGAACTGTACATTGCACTTGGAGCACAAAGGAAAAACATTTGGATGTTCGATTCAAAAGGATTGATACATAGCAAGAGAACTGATCTTGATGAACGAAAACAAACATTTGCAATAGACCATGCAGATCTTTCGCTTGAAGATGCGTTTCAAGACACAGATCTATTTATTGGATTAAGTAAAGGAAACGTGGTGAGTAAGGAAATGGTTAAGAGAATGGCTCCAAGACCCATAGTATTTGCTATGGCCAACCCCGATCCTGAAATCACTTATGAAGACGCAATTTCAGTAAGGACAGACATCATCATGGCAACTGGAAGGTCTGATTACCCTAACCAAGTAAACAATGTATTGGGATTCCCTTATATATTTAGAGGTGCATTGGATGTGAGGGCAACAAGCATCAATGAAGAAATGAAATTAGCTGCTGTAAAAGCATTGGCGGAGTTAACAAAAAAGCCTGTCCCCGACATTGTTAACATGGCTTATAATGAAGCCTGCATTGCATTTGGTCCAAATTACATCATCCCAAAGCCACTAGATCCAAGACTTTTAAGTACAGTTGCCCCGGCAGTGGCAAAAGCGGCAATTGAAAGTGGGGTTGCCAAAAAACCCATTACCAATTGGAGTGACTATGAAATTGAACTAAACAAACGTTTGGGCATCGATAACCAATTGGTAAGAGCACTTGGGAGCAAGGCAAGAAAAGATCCAAAGAGAGTGGTGTTTGCTGATGCAGAAAACGTGAAAGTGTTGAAAGCTGCACAAATAGCACTCGATGAGGGAACTGCATTTCCCATTCTGTTGGGCAACCCTGATGTTATCAATGCACTTGCCGAAAGCAACAGTATAGTAATTGACGGAATGGATATCATTAATCCCAAAAATGAATTGTTAGCAGAACAAAGAGCCGAATACGGCGAACATTTTTTCAAGAAACGCCAGAGAAGAGGTGTCAATAAATACGAGGCATCAAAACTAATGAAGGAAAGCAACTATTATGGTTGCATGATGGTAGAAATGGGCCATGCAGATGCGATGATTTCTGGCCTAAGCAGAAACTACCCTGATACAATCAGGCCTGCGATTCAAATCATTGGTACAGAAGAAGGCGTGAGCATGATTGCAGGTATGTATATTATGCTTACCAAAAAAGGACCCTTGTTCTTAGCAGATACCACAGTTAATTTTAACCCTTCTGCGGAAGAGCTTGCAGACATTACTTTATTGGTTGCCAAAGAAGTTAAAAGCTTAGGCATTGAACCAAGAATTGCCATGCTCAGTTATTCCAATTTTGGAAGTAGTGATACCCCTGAGGCAAGAACTGTAAGAAATGCAAGAGCAATAGTTAAGCAAAAGAATCCTTCTTTAATTGTAGACGGAGAAGTGCAGGGCATTGTTGCTTTTAACAAAGAAATCATGAGAGAGAATTATCCTTTTTCAGAATTGGTTGATAAGGGAACAGTGAATACGTTGATTTTCCCTAACCTAAGCGCAGGAAATATTGCATACAACTTGTTACAAGAAGTTGGCGAAGCTGATGCAATTGGTCCAATTTTACTTGGTTTGAAAAAACCAGTCCATGTGCTACAACTCGGTTCTTCAACAAGAAGTATTCTTAACATGGTATTGATTGCAGTAATTGATGCGCAATCCAAAATGAAGAAAGGAGTTTAAGCATGAATATATTTACGCGTTTTGGACAATTCATTTTGATGATAAAAGGCATGTTTACCAAGCCTGAACAAATGCGTATGTATTGGAAGGAATTCATGCACCAATGTGCAGAGTTGGGTATTGGATCCTTGGGAATTGTTTCCATCATTTCAGTATTCATCGGTGCGGTATCTACTGTCCAAACTTCATATCAATTTATTAGTCCAATTATCCCTCGAACGGTAATAGCACAAATTGTTAGAGATAGCGTAATCCTAGAATTTGCACCAACCATAACTTGTATTGTATTGGCAGGTGTTGTAGGCAGCAAAATATCCGGAGAGCTTGGCAATATGCGCATTTCTGAACAAATTGATGCACTCGAAATTATGGGAATCAATACCAAGGCTTACCTGATTCTTCCAAAAATTTTAGCTGCATTGCTCACCATACCACTCTTGGTAATTATTGCAATGACTTTGGGCATTTGGGGCGGGCGATTTGTTGGCGATTTAACTGGGATTCTTCCTCACGAGATTTACGACAGGGGGTTGCAGATTGATTTCATCCCTTACAATGTAACATTTGCATTAACCAAAGCCTATACATTCGCATTTATCATTACGGCAATTCCTGCTTATTTTGGATACAACGTAAAAGGAGGAGCACTTGAAATAGGAAGAGCAAGTACAACAGCTGTAGTAGTTAGCTGTGTAATGATTTTGTTGGCAGACTATATACTTGCGACAATATTACTTTAAAAGGCGACAATGATTTCAATCAAAAATATAGAAAAAGGATTCTCTGGAAAATCAGTTATAGAAGGCGTTACGGCTGAATTTGAAACAAGTAAATGCAACCTAATTATAGGAGCAAGTGGAAGCGGTAAGACGGTGTTGATGAAATGCCTGGTTGGATTACTGATTCCAGATGCTGGAGAAATCCTTTACGACAACACTAGTTTTTCATTGATGAATATTGTTGAAAAAAAGGAAATGAGGAGAAAAATCGGCATGCTCTTTCAGGGCTCTGCCCTATTTGACAGCATGACAGTAGAACAAAACATCATGTTTCCTTTGGATATGTTTACCAATAATACCAAAGCAGAAAAACAAAAGAGAGTGAACGAAGTGCTAGATCGTGTAAACTTAAGTCAAGCATTAAAAAAATACCCAGCCGAACTCAGTGGAGGAATGAAAAAACGAGTAGGTATTGCAAGGGCTATTGTGTTAAACCCACAATACCTGTTTTGCGATGAACCCAATTCTGGACTAGATCCCCAAACTTCCCTTGTAATAGACAAGTTGATTAAAGAAATTACTGCGGACTATAAAATTACCACCATTATCAATACGCACGACATGAACAGTGTGATGGAGATTGGCGACAGAATTCTATACATGTACGAGGGTAAAAAAGAATGGGAGGGAACCAACAAAGAAATCATTTTCAGCAAAAACGAACGTCTTAACAATTTCATATTTGCCTCTGAATTCCTGCAAGATGCCAAAGACATGAGGATGCTTGAAATCAAAGGAAAGATTGATAATTATAAAAATATGGATGACTTATTGAAGTGAAAAGTTTTAGTTTTCATTACCTTCGCCCCACAAAAATTACAGATACCCATGGCAGTTCTAGTAAATAAACTTTCTAAAATAATCGTTCAGGGTTTTACGGGCACTGAAGGCAGTTTTCATGCTACCCAAATGATAGAATATGGAACACAGGTTGTTGGTGGCGTTACTCCAGGTAAAGGGGGAAGCACGCATTTGGATAGGCCGGTATTTAATACGGTTGCAGATGCTGTAAAAAATACTGGGGCGGACGTAAGTATAATATTTGTCCCGCCCGCCTTTGCTGGTGATGCTATCCTTGAGGCTGCAGAAGCAGGAATTGGTTTAGTGGTTTGTATAACCGAAGGAATTCCAGTACAAGACATGGTTAAAGTAAAGAACTATTTGCAAGGAAAACATACTAGACTTATTGGTCCAAACTGCCCCGGCGTTATTACAGCTGAAGCGTGTAAAGTGGGTATCATGCCTGGATTTATTTTTAAGAAAGGCAATATCGGTATTGTATCAAAATCAGGCACCCTCACTTACGAAGCAGCTGATCAAATAGCAAAAGCAGGCCTGGGAGTAACAACAGCGATTGGTATAGGTGGAGATCCAATTATTGGGACAACTACCAAGGAAGCAGTTGAGTTGTTGATGAATGACCCAGAAACCAAAGGTATTGTAATGATTGGTGAAATTGGTGGTGGTATGGAAGCCGAGGCTGCCAATTGGATAAAAGCAAATGGCACTAAACCTGTTGTTGGATTTATTGCCGGTCAGACTGCTCCTCCTGGAAGAAGAATGGGACATGCTGGAGCCATTATTGGTGGTTCAGATGATACTGCTGAAGCAAAAATGAAAATCATGCGTGCCTGTGGTATTCATGTGGCAGACAGTCCAGCTGACATCGGAAAAACAATGGCAGAGGCCATGAAAGGTCAACCAATCCTCAACTAATTATTGATGGAAAAAAAATTAACCGTTTACTACATCCCTTTTAAATTTAGGAAAGTTGAGAATTTACATATTTTGTTGTGGTTGATTAAAGATGCCTGTTGGGCCCTGAATTTCAAAATTCCTGCCCTTATCATGATTATCCCTACCCTATTGGTAGCTGTGCTCATTACTTATCAGACCAGAAAGATTACCAGTGAGTTACTCCACAACCTAGCGATTGACTTTTGGATTACTGCCAATTGCACCTGGATGGTTGGAGAATTTTATGGCTGGGATGTAAACCTTATTGGCTCATGGGGACTTAGACAATTTTCAATCTTTCCTTTTGGTATAGGATTGGTTATTCTTGGCTATTATTATATCGTATACAGAAATAAAAAAGACTTTCAAGACCAGGTTCATCAGCAAACTGAACTTTTAATTAAAGAGGAAGCTGTAAAGTCGACCAACTAATCATTTCATTTATCCCCTGCTTGAAGTATATTTGGGACTGCATTTCAAGGATAAAAATCCAATCAAAAATACTATTATGTTCAGATCGCATACTTGTGGTGAACTCAGGAAATCTGATGTAAGCAAAGAAGTAATATTGGCAGGTTGGGTTCAAACTGTCAGGAAATTTGGCGCTATAACTTTTATTGATTTAAGAGATCGCTATGGCATTACCCAGCTCGTTTTCAATGAAGATTTGAATCCACTGTTGGATCAAAATCCGTTGGGGAGAGAATTTGTATTGCAAGCCACAGGCTTTGTAATTGAAAGAAGCAATAAGAATCTCACCATACCTACAGGGGAAATTGAAATGGATGTTCGTTCGTTTAAAATCCTAAACAAATCGGCAGTCCCACCCTTCACCATACAAGACGATACAGACGGTGGAGATGATTTGAGAATGAAATACAGATACCTTGATTTGAGAAGAAACGCTGTGAAAAAGAACCTTGAATTGAGGTACTCCGTTAACCGTTCTGCAAGAAATTATCTGCACGAGCAGGGTTTTATGGATATAGAAACTCCATTTCTTATCAAATCTACCCCAGAAGGAGCAAGAGATTTTGTGGTGCCATCAAGGATGAATGGGGGACAATTTTATGCACTTCCACAATCTCCACAGACCTTTAAGCAATTGTTGATGGTAAGTGGTTATGATAGATACTACCAAATTGTAAAGTGCTTCAGAGATGAAGATTTGAGAGCGGATAGACAACCTGAATTTACTCAGATTGACTGTGAAATGTCGTTTGTAGAGCAAGAAGACATTTTAAACATGTTTGAAAAATTGATCAAACGAATTTTCAAAGATGTCAAAAACATAGATTATACTGATGCAGTTGAGCGTACTACATGGGAAGATGCCATGTGGACTTTCGGAAACGACAAGCCAGATATTCGTTTTGGCATGAAGATCTGCACTTTAAAAAAACCAATATCGGTATACCTAAACAAACATGACCATGCTGCACTGATTAATGAAGCTGGGTTTCCTGTTTTTGATGGTGCAGAGACCGTTCTTGCAGTAGCTGTTCCAGGTGGCGCAGCATTTACGAGAAAACAATTGGATGAATTAACAGAATGGGTTAAGCGTCCGCAAATTGGCATGAAGGGTCTTGCCTACATCCGTTACAATGAAGACGGAAGTCTAAAGAGCAGCATCGATAAATTTTACAACGAGGATAGGCTAAAATTGATTGCTTCAGCAGTTGAAGCAAAACAAGGTGATATTATTTTGGTTCTTGCAGGAGCCGAAGAACGTACGCGCAAGGCGATGAGTGAGTTAAGACTTGAAATGGGTGAGCAATTGGGCCTTCGCAAAAAAGATGAATTCAAACTTTTGTGGGTTCTTGATTTTCCATTGTTTGAATATGCAGAAGAGGAAAACAGATGGGTAGCTCGTCACCATCCTTTTACTTCACCCAAGCCTTCACAAATCCAGACGATGATTGAAAACGATCCAAAAATTAGTGATGCGGCCAACTATCTTTCACATCCCTATGCACAAATACAAGCCAATGCTTACGACATGGTGCTGAATGGTAATGAAATTGGTGGTGGTTCTATCCGTATATTCCAAAGAGCACTTCAAGAAAAAATGTTTGAAGCCCTTGGTATGACACAGGAGGAAGCATTGCATAAATTTGGATTCCTTTTGGGTGCATTTGAATACGGCGCTCCTCCACATGGTGGCATCGCATTTGGCTTCGACAGACTCTGTTCCATACTTGGTGGAAGTGAGAGCATTCGTGACTTTATCGCCTTCCCAAAGAACAATTCTGGAAGAGATGTAATGCTCGATGCACCCTCAACAATAGATGATAGTCAGCTTAAAGAATTATCGATTCAATTGCAAAAAAGCAACTAAGTTTTCATTGCTTAATTATTTCTTGTGGTGTCTTCTCCATACTTCATGGATAGGCTCACCCTTAGAGCTTTTGCCTTTGTGGTGCCAATCTCCTTCTTTGATTTCAGCATCAAAAGAAAGTGATGCCCCTACCCGAGATGCGTCTCGTGAGAAAAATTCTATCTCCTCGGTATACTGGCCATTTTTAAAAGTATAAGATCCACCACCTGTTCCAAAGAATTCTCCTGTTTCTGAATTGATGGCCGCCCATTGAAAACGGGTGCCAGACATGATTTTAATTGTTTTTCTTGCGCCAGGGTTCATTTGCACCATGTTTCCATTTTGGTGTCGACCAACTATTTGCCAATTTCCTGATAAACCTGATTTAGCATCATCAACTTTTGTCCATTCCTTAGAGATCCCTTCTGCCGGTAAATGCAACTTCTTACCTTTTATTTGATGATCATAACTGAATGTCATTTTCACTTCATCCTTGTTGTCGGTATTGAATTCCACAACACCTGAAATATTTTCACTATCAATTTTTATACTTCCTCCACGTGTTCTAATAAATTTCTTGTTATCGACATGAAATGTAGAAACCACAAAATAATTATCGACAATCGTCATGTATTGAATAGCTGTATCCAAATCCCTTACCCAGGCGCCTTGTATATCTTGTGCCTGTGAACATGAATAAAGTAAAATGGACAAGAGGACTAATTTCAATGATTTCATAAAGGAGAATATTTATAATTAGACTAAATCTATAACTTTTTAATTCTAATATTTCTGAATCTGACTACATCACCATAACCAAGAAATCCGATATGGCCTTTTGTATTCATCAAACCAGGGTGATTTCTTCCATCAGCAGTCCCGTTTTTTGAAGCTTCCATGATATCGCCTTCAAGTATAACTTGTCCGTTCAAAATTACTTTTACTTTTGAACCCTTAACCACTACTGTTTGCTCATTCCACTCACCAGTTGGTTTTAAATAACCACGCTTAGCAGGGATAACACCATATACAGATCCGTGATACTGATAAGGTTTCAACTTATCATAAATAGGTGCCTCGTTATCTAAAATCTGAAGTTCCATTCCTTCATAAGCTGCATCACCTTCTGTCGGCGTTCTTATACCTAGTCCATTGTTTGCTCCTGGCGTCAGTTGAAATTCAAAACGGTACTCAAAATCACTATATTCTTCTGCAGTATACAAATTACCACCACCCAATACTGGATGTGTAATAATTACATTGTCTTCTATTGCATATCCTTTCTTATTGCCTATCCATTTATCAAGATTGGTTCCATCAAATAGAACTTCAAAGCCTTGCTTTCTCTCTTCATCCGACATAACAACTGCCGTGATTATCTCATCGTAAGGCATTGCTCTGAGGTAATTTTTTAAAAGTTTATTCAGGCTAATGCTGTCTGTCCCGATAATAAGTGGTAACGCTTTCTCTAATGCTTCTCTTGGTGATTTTCCCCTAAGTGTTTTGTCGCGCAAAGCCATACGTGCCATAATAGAAGCCGCTTGATTTTTTAACACAGGATCATCAAGGTATTTTGCAGTTTCCATTAATGCGGAAATACTGGTTACTTTTTCCAACTGCGACAAAATACTTCTTTTTGAGACTGGATCTTTTGCCTGTTCCATCTGCTCCTGGACCTTAGCCAAATACCTAGGATCTTGAAAATTCACCAAACCAATTCTTCCTTTCTTATCCTCACTCTTCATCTCTGGCAGTTTGAATTGCATATGTTCCAATGCGGCCTTGATATGCATTTTCTGCGGCTCTGCAGCTTTTAATAAAGCACTTGATAAAGTCGCCTTGGCATTATCTGAACCAATAGCAGCCAAAGCCCTTGCAGCTGGACCAACAAAAACAGGATCTTTGAGGTATTTACTTAAAGGAGCAATACCGATTTCCGAACCTAAGGTTCCCAGAATTTGAATAAGATAATCCTTTGCATAAAAAGACTTGACCAGCTTGAGTCCATTTACAACTTGTTGAGTAGTGGCAGGCACAAGAGCAGCATTGCTATTGGCATGGTGCACATACGCATAGACAGTATAAGTCGCCTTTAATTTAAGCGAATCATCATCCAGCATCTTGAATAAACTTCGCCAATCCTTTGCAGACCAGGCATCCATTTTTGTCAATTCAGATTCAACAGATGCGGATTTCTGATAAGGAAATAAAGAAGATACTTGTTCTGCAGTTTGTTGTGCTTGAACACTAAACAACAGGCAAGTAAGTAAAATATAGAAGTTGAATTTTTTTGACATTTTTTTCTATTTTAATCAGATAATCCAAGGTGCACGCATAGCAGGATAAATAAGTCGGTTTGCTTCATCATCACCGATAAACACTTGTGCCACTGGATCAAACTTGAGATTTCTTCCCAATTGCAATGCAATTTTTCCCATGTTGATGATGGTACAAGAGCGATGTCCATTTGATTCATTCAGCGCAAAAGTTTTTCTGTACCGTACCGACTCCAAGAAATCTGTCACTTGTGGCTCTGGATCAGGCATCATTGCAATCTTGTCTTCTAAATTGGGGATGGTTGATTTAAATCCATTGAATACTTTTCCATTTGGACCTTCAATGTAAGGCACATTGGCATCCTTGGCTTCACCATCCAGTATAATTTTACAGCCATCTGCATAAGTATATATGATCTTTCTGAATGTACCACAAGCATCGGGATGTTGCTGTTCGGCATCGACTTCTACTGAAACCGGACTAGTATCGTCTTTCCCTAAGAAATATTGAATGGGGTCTAAATAATGCTGACCCATATCACCCAATCCACCACCATCATAATCCCAATACCCTCTGAAGGTTCCATGCACCCGGTGTGCGTTGTAGGGCTTAAAAGGAGCAGGACCAAGCCATCTGTCGTAATCCAATGTTTCTGGGACAGCTTGTGTTTCGAGTTGAGTCTTACCCACCCAATAAAATTTCCAGTCGAACCCTGTATGCTGGCTTACCGTTACGGTCAGTGGCCATCCCAGCAATCCAGAATCAACCAATTTTTTGATGGGCTTTACTTTGGTTTTCATCCCATAAAAATTGTCTTCAAACCTGAACCAAGTATTTAACCTGAACATTCGTCCATACTGTTTAACTGCTTCCACTACCCGCTTCCCTTCACCAATGGTTCTCGTCATGGGTTTTTCACACCAAATATCTTTGCCTGCCTTTGCCGCTTCTATTGCCATTATACCATGCCAATGTGGGGGTGTGGCAATATGAACAATATCCACTTCGGGGAGTGCAATCAATTCTATGTGGTCGTGAAAAGTTTTTACTCCACCACCTAAACTATTGGCAACCTCGTTTAAATGTTTTTTATCAACATCACAAATGGCTACGACTCTGGTTCCAGCATATGGAATATGCCCTTGTCCCATTCCTCCTACACCAATTATTCCTTTAGTTAGCTGATCGCTTGGAGGGATATATCCCCTTCCTAAAACATGCCGAGGCACAATAAAAAATCCTGTAGCTATGGCTGTGCTATTGCGGAGAAATGACCTTCGGCTTTTACTTTCTTGGGATGGCATATGTCTACAATTGATTCATCTTAAAGATAAACATTGGCAAGGGATGAGAAACCAATTTTCTTCAATATTTTTAAGCAAAGTATAGCATTATGAAAAAAGGAATAACACTCTTGGCTTTTATACTAATGAATACATCTTTCATTTTTGCTCAAGTGTTTTGGGCAGGTGCAGCAAAGAGAACTATAAATCCAGAATCCGACTCTTTGTACTTAGCCGGAGGGAAACCCAATCGCCCATTTATTGATGTACATGACAACCTATACGTAAAAGCAGTAACCATCGCCAATGCTGAAAACAACATCACTATTATTTCATTTGATTGTATTGGATTATTATATCCACAACTAGAAGCCATAAGATCAAAAATTAGACAAGAAGTACCAAGCATCAACGCTGGCCATATTGTGATGTCATCAACGCATACCCATGCTGGTCCGGATGTAGTTGGTATATGGGGCAAAGATTTAGCACATTCAGGAGTGAATGAAAAACATATGCAATTGATTGTAGACAGAGCCGTAGAAGCAATCAAGGAAGCTGCTCAACAAAAAACACGAACAACAATTTCTTATGCGGAAGGAAAATTTGGGGAAGATTGGGTAAAGAATATTTCTGAACCCAATGAAATTGATAGATCCGTTGGTGCATTTAGAATTAGCGATAGTAATGGAAAAAATATTGCAACATTAACCAATTTTGCATGCCATCCTACCATTATGGATGACGCTACAACTGCTGCAAGTGCTGATTATGTCTGGGGTTATTACCATTATTTAGATTCAATACAAGGAGGCGTGAATATGTTTTTACAAGGAGCAATTGGCGGATGGATTCAGCCAGAAGATATTGCCTCATCATTTGATAACGCAAAATATTATGGAACATCGCTAGGTAAATATGTGTATGGCATTTTAAAAACAGGAAAGAAAAATAGTAGCCCGAGCATAAGCTTTACATCTGCTATAGTAATTTTCCCTTTGGCCAATCCCGGTTTTGAAATGCTATCAAAAGCTGGAATAATAAAAAGAGAGTTTGGAAAGACCGTTGAATCTGAGATTGCCTTTTTTAAGATTGGCGATATTTCTTTTGCTACTCACCCAGGTGAGACAGTACCTGCAATGAGCCATGAAACAAAAAAGTTAATGACAAATAAGGGTCCCAAATTTGTACTTGGTTTATCTCAAGATGCATTAGGCTATATCATTAAACCAAGTTTTTTTGATCCGAAAAACAATATTCCTCATAGTGAATACCTCACGGGTATGAGCGTTGGACCTGCAACAATGGGAATAATTTTAGACACTTTAAAGGAGTTATCCAAAAACTAAGCCTTGTTTTTTCGTTTCCATTTTGCTGAAACAAAAAACAGCAAGAAACCAGAGAGGACAGTCACTAATCCAAATATAGAAAAGGCCCTCAATAAGATATTTCCAAAATTATCGCGTCCTTGATAGTCCATGGTGTGCAACATCCACAAGAAATCAAAAACCCGCCATTTGTCGTTACGAAATTTCTGGACAGTCCCTAACTCTGTTGCAACATAAACTGTAGTTTGAGTTGGATGTTCAAAACTGATAGCGTAAGCTGGCAATTCGCCAGAACGGTATTCATGATGTGAATGAATACTATCTACTTTTTCCACCTTGATAACTTTAGCAACGTTAACAAAATGTCTTTTTGCAACGGCAATTGCTTCATCTTTTGATAAAGGCAAACGTAAACGTCCTGTTTGTGCATCAGCAAGATGATTCATCAATTCTTGATGATTGGTATGCGATTGCATATTGTGTAATGCAGATATACATCTTATCTGGTAATAGGGTTCTCCCATGATATCAATTAATTGTATTGATACCAAAGAATCTATTCGATGGACTTTTCTTATAGAGTCTAAAACTATTGAAGGTGAAACTAGCTGAATATCAGAACTGAGTAACGGTAGTTTTTTTCGCTGAAAATCACCATGAATTTCATCAATATTGTTCCAACTGAAATACAACCCTCCGATTGTCCATAATAAAAACTGTATTCCTAATAAAAGACCCAAATACCGATGAGATTTTCTGATATAAAAATGCTTACTCTTTACCATATAGTTCCTTTTCTAGAAATTGATTTAAGTCTCCTTGCGAAAATAAATTAAACTCAATAAGTCCCTTCAACATATTTTGATATGTTCCATCTCTCATTACTACTGCCTTCTTAATCAAGGGAATACACCTCACATCAATCTTAGTCCGGTAATGAAGCGAAATACTTTTCCATTGGTGATCGATGTATGGATTACTGAATCGATCTATTACAGCATTTCCAAAATGATCTGCCATTCCCGTTGGAATTGAGACGTCGGTTAGTAAAACTGCTTTTATTTCATTAATTAAACCGAGAATAAATAATTTAAATCTTTCATTATTCATGGCTTCACGAACATAGGTAAACCCAGAACGAATAGCATAGGCGCATGCAAAACTATGCGTAGCATTCAATAACCTCAGCTTTACCTCTTTGTATACATGTAAATCGTCAACCAGCATACATCCTTTGGCGGGATTGATAAAATTAAGCTTGCTTAATACCCTTAGACTTTTAGATTCAATGGCCCACAAAGCAAAAGGTTCAGACATGATCATCAACTCATCCCGATAACCAATTTTTGAATCAATTTCGAGTTTCGAAGATGCTGATAATTTACCAGGAACAATACGATCAACAAGTGTATTACAGAAATCATTGGCTTCATTTAACCAATATTGGAAATCGGAACTTAATTGATTGTGGCTAGCCAATTGATTGAGGATTTTTTTTAACTGATCAGCATTCTTATCAATCAATTCTGTAGGTAAGATTACCAGTCCCTTATTCATATCTCCATCATAAAATTCAAAACGGCGATACAGCACTGCCAATAATTTAGCTGGAAATGAATCAGGACAACCATCAGCAATATTTTCTTCCTTGTACACTATGCCTACTTCTGTAGTATTAGAAATAACCACTTCCAAATGGGGAGATGCTGCAAACTGCATAACTTCCGCCCAATTTTCATTTGCATGAAGGCACCTTGAAACAGAAGCATTCAATTTGAATTCATCAATCGGTTTTCCATCTTCAATACCACGAATCACCTGTGTAAACAAACAATCTTGATCAATATATACAGACTCGACTGGTGTTGGGGTTGACTTCACCATTACTAACCGGCCATTAAATTGCCCATTTATATTTGCGAAATTTATATAATAATCCGGCAAAGCTCTCAAGAGTACTCCTGTACCAAATTGCAAAACTTTTTCAGGTAGAGATAACAGCGCATCTGCTTGCTTTTTATCCTTAGCACTGGCTATATATGTTTGTTTATTTAAGATTTCCATACCTGTTCTTTTAACACCATTGCTGCGCCAAGGGAGGAGCCTTGATAGGTTGTTGACGCAATAATTGTTTTTTCTTGAAAATGAAAACCAAGAAGCTGCATGAATAATTTGTTTTGGGCAAAACCTCCATCTACAACAATTTCATCCACATCCGCATGCTGAAGCACCCATTTCATGGATATGATTTGATCAGCGACTAATTTTTCAAGTGCTATAAAATAGGCCGCTCTTGCATTTCCAGTACCCAAATAATCATTCCCTTTATACACTTTCTTTAGTGACTGTATTTCATCATCCGTATAGGCATAAGCTACTATTTCATCAATAGTCACGGAAAAATGAGCAGCAATACGTTGAACGAGTTCCTGGTGGATATGCCCACCAAAATACCTGGCGGCCTTTACAGAATTGCCATTGCTTTGCAAGAAACAAAGACAATCGTTCTTTAACTCCTCCTGCGTTAATGGGCTATGGTTAAAAGGATTTAAACTAATACACCAGGTTCCTGTAGACAATAACATGAAATTTGTTTCGTGTTTTTGTAGATAAGGTATTAATGCAGAAGAGCTATCGTGCAATCCAATACCAACAGCAATATTTTTCCCTTTGTAAACTACAGGAATGACCGACGAGGAAGAAATCAGCTCTGGCATTAGTGGCAAGACCTCTTCATCTGATACCCATTGCTGATAAGTGTGCTCATCAAAATTCCATAAATTGGTATGGCAACCAATGCTGATCAGTTCAGTATAAAGCTTACCGCTAATTAGCCAAGAAAGATATTGAGGCAGATGCAGAACATGAGCAACGTTTTTAAAAATTTCTGGTTGTTCATATTTGAGTCGGTATAACTGCATACCCGAATTTAAACTTCCTAAAACCGGAGACGCTGCAGATTGCGAAAATTCATTTTCGCCCCCATATTCGCTATAAAATTTTTCTTGTAAATACTTCGGGTAAGGCTTTAAATAATTATATAAGGGTGTAAGTACATTGCCATTTTGATCGAGATAGACCAAACTCGCCCCATAGGCACTAAAATTAATTCCCTTAACAAAGAAACGAGAATCATTCATGATTCCATCTAATTCATCTACCACAAATTTGCTTAAAGCATGGATATCTTCAGTAGGAAAATTGTCTTGGTCTACAACTTCTTTTAAAACAACAGATTTATCAAAAACAATTTGCAGGGTGCGATCATAAAGAAAAAGTTTTTTGTTTGTCTTTCCAACATCAAAAATTGCTATGACTTCGATTTGTTCCATACTACAACCCAGTAGCTTTTATATTTGCTCCTCTTTCTTTGATCAGTTGCTCTCTAACTTTCATTTTTCTGTAAGTTGCCAATGGATCCAATGCTGCTCCTTTTCTTTTTCGTGCCTCTGCAACAATTGGACGAACATCTGTGCGGAAAGCATCTTGCAAAATTTCCTGGGCAAGCACTACATCATTTGATGACCTTGCCTCTTCTAATGCAAGATCATCCACCATTAAAGCTTGGGCATAGGCAATTTGAATTGCTTCTACGGATTGCAAAAGATCTTCCAATGGATCTTTTATGTTATGGGAGGCATCAATCATCCATCCAAGGTCTTTCGCATGATCCATTCCACGGGCATTCATACCTTCAACCAATTCTCTGAAAATTAGAAATAGCTGATACGGTCTAATCGATCCTACGGTTAGGTCATCGTCGCCATATTTAGAATCGTTGAAATGAAATCCTCCCAATTTATTTTCCATCAAGAGTAAGGATACAATCTGTTCGATATTTGCATTTGGTAGATGATGTCCTAAATCGACCAGCGTATATGCCTTGGGGCCAAGTTTGTTTGCCAGCAACAGGGACTGTCCCCAATCCCCGACTGTCATTGAATAAAAATTAGGTTCGAAGGCCTTGTATTCAATGAATAGTTTCCAATCAGGTGGCAATACTTGGTAAATTTCTTCTAAACTTTCCAATACGTTTTGAAAAGCTTTTCTAAAATTAAGCTGGCCTGGAAAACAGGAGCCATCAGACAACCAAACAGTCAATGATTTTGACCCCAAATCAATGCCATGTTTAATTACATCCATATTGTGTGCAATCGCTTGTTTACGCACGGATTTGTCTAC
>CAMDFC010000025.1 GCA_945897185.1 Chitinophaga pinensis
TAGCTTCTAAAAAATCTAATCTCATTTATGTTGCAAATGGGTCGAGCGATCATGTTTCAGTGATTGACACCAAACTTGATGCAGTTGTGGAAACGATTCAAGTGGGATTGTTTCCTGCTACGAATTATTTACAGGGAAGCACACCCAATGCTTTGTTGTTGGATGCAACTGAAGAAAAATTATATGTGGCAAATGGAATGGATAATGCAATTGCCGTAATTGGCATGGAAAAGAAAGCGGGTTCCACAAAAAAACCGACTGTGGTTCAGGGATATATTCCTACGGAGGCGTTTCCAGCAGGAATGGTAATTCTAAATAACCATTTGGTAGTTGCAAATTTAGAATCTCAAGGAGCGAATGTAGTTGATGTCATAAAAAAAGCAAGATCTATCCATCACCAACTTGCTTCTGTAAGTACCATCCCACTTCCAACAGAAGAGAAATTGATGGAGTATACACAACTGGTTAGGCTGTTTAACAGATCTAATAGTGTAGTTCGATTTAATTCCACCCCAAATAAAAAAACAATTCCAACACCAATTCCACAGAAAATTGGGGATCCTTCTGTTTTTAAACACGTAGTATATATCATCAAAGAAAACAAAACATACGACCAGGTTTTAGGTGATTTGCCAGAAGGGAATGGGGATAGCAGTTTGTGTTCATTTGGAAAAAAAATAACGCCCAATACACATGCATTGGCCAAACAGTTTGGCTTGATGGATGATTTTTATGTTTCCGGAAAATCATCTGCAGAGGGTCACCAATGGACCGATGCAGGAATCGTTTCTGATTATGTTGAAAAAAACATACGTGCATGGTTTAGGAGTTATCCACATCGTCAGGAGGATGCCATGGTTTATAGTCCCTCTGGTTTTATTTGGAACCATGTTGCAGATTTTGGAAAAACAGTAAAAGTATATGGTGAGGCATGTACTTCGGTAGTTGATCCTGAAAAAAAATGGATTGACCTTTACCGTAATTACCAATCGGGAGTCAAGCCAATTTGGAAAAATGAGACTACCATCAATAGACTCAATAGCATGATTCATCCAACTTACCCGGATTGTGATAACATGGTATTTAGTGATCAGCAGCGGGCCGACTTGTTCATTGAAGATTGGAATCAAATGGAAAAAGAAAATCGGGTTCCAAATTTGATGGTTCTTTCTTTGCCAAACGACCATGCAGCTGGCTTATCTCCAGATTTTCCAACACCCTATGCCATGGTAGCAGACAATGATCTGGCATTGGGTAGGATTATTGAAACCATAAGTAAAAGTAAATCATGGGATTCCACGGTAATATTTGTAACTGAAGATGACTCGCAAGGTGGATGGGACCATGTTTCTGCTTATCGTTCTGTTGCATTGGTGATTAGTCCATATAGCAACAACAAATTAATCAGCAGTAAATACAACCAAGTATCTATACTTCGAACAATTGAACATATTTTAGGAGTTCCTCCAATGAATAGTATTGATGCGTCCGCCAGGTTGATGACAGATTGTTTTCAAAACGAAAAAAAAATTGGCTCCTTTTCAGCAGTCCTTAACCAAGTGCCGTTGGACCAAATGAATAAACCTTTGCTCAGTTTACGTGGTAAAGAAAAGCGAATGGCAATACTTTCCCAGAACGAACTATTTAATGAAGTGGACGGTGGTAAAGATGACCAAATGAATCGTATTATTTGGTATTATGCTTTTGGTAAAAGGAAATATCCTGTCTATCTAAAATAAAATTTACGCATCTAGTTCATATTGGCATAATATCGACTTAACAATTTGCTTTCCTTGACTTTACTTTTTGGAAATTTTATAAAACAACCTTGCAGCTTCTCTATATTAAACCAATAACTAGAATAATGAGGAAATCATCAAAACAGATGCTGTTGGGTAAAATGTTATTTATCCAAATTGTAATGGCTGCTTTTTGTAGCATGCAACTTACGCCGTCTCGCGCCGAAAACAATTACCAGCGCAGTAACCAAGAAAGAGTAATCAGTGGGTCTGTTGTAGATGCAACAACAGGAAAACCTTTAGCAGGTGCAAGTGTATCTACCAGTGATAAAGCAAACAGTGCAATTACATCAGCCGATGGTGGATTTAAAATAAGTGTAAGCGGGAACAATGCTGTTTTGTTTGTCAGTTATCTTGGATATGCAGAACAGCGCGTAGTGGTTGGCTCCAACAATAGCATCACTGTTCAACTTTCAACTGTTGCTACAGAATTAAACCAAGTGGTAATTGTTGGATATGGCTCACAAAATAAACGTGATGTTACCGGAGCAGTAAAAAGTGTAAAGGCAGAATCTTTTAATAAAGGTATTATCAATGCACCACAGCAATTGTTGCAAGGAAAGGTTTCAGGTGTAAATGTAACATCAGCAAGTGGGGAGCCTGGTGCAATATTGGGAATTACCGTAAGAGGTCCAGGTGGCGTTAGAACAGGAAGTACGCCATTATTTGTGGTAGATGGACTTCCTTTGGATAATTCCAGCACGGGTGGTGGTGACCCATTAAATTTTCTTAACCCACAAGATATTGATGCGATTGACGTACTTAAAGATGCTTCCGCTACAGCCATTTATGGTGCAAGAGGTGCAAATGGTGTTATCTTGATTACAACCAAAAAAGGTAAATCTGGAAGTTCTAATCTTTCTTACAATTCAAGCATTGGATTTTCTTCTATTGCAAATAAAATTGATGTTTACGGCGCAAATGAGTTCAGAACTCAGGTTGCTAAATTAGGTGTTGCAGTTGACGATAAAGGTGGAAACACAGATTGGCAGGATGTAATTACCCGCCAGGCAATTACTCAAAACCACAACATCAATCTTTCTGGTGGTTCAGACAAATTGGTCTATTTCGCATCTTTTGGTCTTCAGAAACAAGAGGGTATTATTAAGTTCAATAACTTGGATCGATACAATGCTAGGTTTAACGCAACTCAGAAATTTTTAGACGATAAGTTGGTTGTGGATGTAAACTTTAGTGCAAATAGTACTAAAAACATAAGACCTAGTATTGGAGGCGTTATCGGAGATGCACTTTCGAATAACCCAACCTATGCTGCTTATGATGCATCTGGTAAAATTGCAGCATACCAAAACATCAATAACCCATTACTCAACTTTAATCTCGAAAAAGACATTACAGATATCAATAGGGTGATTGGATCCATTTCTCCTTCTGTGAAATTGGCGAAGGGACTTACCTATAAATTGAATTATGGTATTGACCAATCTACTGCAACAAGAGATATACAATCCCTTGCCAATGCAGTTCCACTTCGTGATGGAAGATTAGATACCTATAATTCTATCAATAGAAATACGCTGGTTGAAAACTATATTACTTATATTGGTAAAATCAACGACCACAGTTTTAGTATACTTGCTGGACATTCTTACCAAAAGATTTTTGTGCAGGGAAGAAATTGGAGCATCAATAAATTTCCACTTTCTAACGTACAGCCTATTTATAACCCATCTATTGGACAAGAATTGACATTGGCAAATAACAAGCCTGGTGGATATGCATTTATCAATGAATTACAATCTTTCTTTTCTAGGGTAAACTATAGTTACAAAAATAAATATTTGTTGACTGCTAACTTTCGCGCAGACGGTTCATCTAAATTTGGTGATAACAACAAATACGGAATTTTCCCTTCTTTCTCTGCTGGATGGAAAATTTCAGAAGAAAATTTCATGCAAAATGGGCCGTTCTCTAACCTTAAGCTACGTGCAGGTTGGGGTTTAACTGGAAACCAAGAAATCCCTTCCAAGATTACACAAGCATTGTATACCTCAACGGTTTCAGCAAATACAAGTTATCCATTAGACAATACTACAAGTTATCCTGCCGGAACGGTTTATGCAAGATTGGCAAATCCAGATATACAATGGGAGGTTTCTTCTCAAATTGATCTTGGACTTGATTTCGGTTTATTTGATGGAAAATTGAATGGTACGATTGATTGGTTCAAAAAGAAGTCGAGCAACATATTATTGGAAGTGATTCCAGCAGATCCTATTCAACCGGCCAGCACCATATGGACCAATATTGAAGATATGGTGATTACCAACAAAGGAATTGAAATTGAGTTGGATTATAAAATAAAGAGCAAAGGCGACTTTACTGCAAGTGTTGGTGCTAATGCAACATTCATTAGCAATATTGTTGAAAACTCTCCTTATTCTGTAATTCCTTCTGGTTCTGCTTCAGGATCTGGTTTAACTTCTTCTACAATCAATGGGTACATCAATGGACAGCCTATTGGCACTTTCTTTTTGAAAGAATGGACTGGGGTAGATGCAAATGGAATCAGCACATTTAGAGACCTTGACAAGGATGGTATCATTTCAGATAAAGATAGAATTTCTGCTGGAACAGCCTTGCCAACCACTTTGTATAATTTTTATGGAAACTTTGCCTATAAAGAATTTGATCTGTCTATTAATTTCAATGGTGTATCTGGAAATAAGATATACGACAATACTGCCAACTCTTTCTTCTATAAAAATAAATTATCGAAAAGTGTAAATACTACACCAGCAGCCATCGAAGTTCCTAATGAATCAATTAACAATCCTGCTCCTGTTAGTACAAGATACCTGAAGGATGGTTCTTATTTACGACTCAACAATCTTTCAATGGGGTATAATTTCGATACCAGAAAACTAGGTTTCTCTCGTTGGGTAAACTCTTTGAGGTTGTCAGTAACTGGACAAAATCTTTGGTTATCTACAAAATACGATGGGTATGATCCAGAAGTAAATACTGACAGAACAATCAATGGTGTTTCTTCTTATGGTATCGATTACTTGAGTTATCCAAAAGCTACTTCATTCATTTTTTCATTAAACCTCACATTTTAATTTATACTACGATGAAAAATAAATTAATCGCATTTGCAACAATCGCTTTACTTATTGGCAGTTGTACTAAACTTGAAGAAACCGTTTTAGACGAGTCTTCAGTAACAGGTCTTACAGATAAACAAATTGCTGATGGAACATTAGCTCCTGTTTATGCAGGTCTGCCTTTGCTTTTTCAACACACTACCTATTTTGCACTTCAAGAAATTTCTACCGATGAGGCAATCTTGCCATATAGAGGTGGTACTGATTGGGGGGATAATGGCATTTTTATCTCCTTGCACAAACATGAGACTGGCACCACTGATCCAAATGTTCGTAATACATGGACCATTTTAACACAGTGTATTTCAAGATCTGTTACCGCAATAAATTCTTTGAAAAACAGCAAAGATGCAAATGCGCAACTTTACATAGCGGAAGCAACAGCTTTGTATGCTTATTATAATATGGTTACATTGGACTTATTTAATGTTGTATTTAATAAAGAAGACTTGGGTCAGCCTTCCATCATTTTACGTGGCGAGGAAGGTGTGGAATACATCAAAAAGAAATTTTTGGAAGCAGAACCTATATTGTCAACTGCAACGGGACCTGGACGTATGACCAAAGGTGCAGTTTGGGGATTGCTTGCAAGGTTGCACCTAAACGCAGCAGTATACAGAGACCGTTATGCTGCTTCACTTACATTCAAGCCAGAAGATATGGATATGGTTATAGACTATACGAATCGTATAGTAAATGCTAACCAGTATTCTCTTTCTCCTGATTATTGGTCCATTTTTAACGACAACAATAATACCAACAAAGAATTGGTTTTTGCTGCAGACCAAAGAGCAGAGTTGAATGGACACAATCGTTTGGCGTACTTCTCTTTGTCTGGCGATCAATTTCCTCTTCCAGCATTTACTGGTGCTAATGGAACGGATGGTCCTGCAATTACTCCAGATTATTTCAGAACTTGGGCCAATGCCTATGCGCCACAAGATCCAACAGAAGCAGATCCTCGTTTTCACAAGCAAAACGTATTTGTAGACCCAGTTACTCAAGAAGCATGTGTAGATGCTGCTTCTTACAGAGTAAACAGAGGTATTTTGAGAGGCCAACAATATGGCTTACAACGTGTTGGTGGTGTATTTCAAAAATGTCTTGATGGAAAATTCAAAATTGGAAAATTATACAATGCAACCAGAAGCAAGCCTACACTTTTGGTAGATCACGTTGAACAAGTGGATTATACTACAGCAGGAAGTAATTACAGCACTGGTTATAGGGTGTTGAAATATGAATTTAGTCAGAAGTCTGTTAGTGGTAGAAATTTTGGCGAAGCAGATATTTCTATTGTTCGTCTTGCAGATGTTTATCTAATGCGTGCTGAAGCAAAATTAAGAAAAGGAGACAATGCGGGTGCTTTGACTGATGTGAATAAAGTAAGAACTTCAAGAACAGCAATGACGCCAGTTGGTAAAACATTGGCTTCAATTAACCTAGATCTTCTTTACCGTGAACGTGGGTTTGAATTGTATTGGGAGTCGTTGCGTAGAACTGATATGGTGCGTTTTGGTAAATACGAAGACAGCTGGACAGAAAAAAACAATACAGATAAGAACAAGCGTATTTTCCCAATTCCGCAAACTGCAATTGACGGTGCATCAAATCTTCCGGGCTACCTCAAGCAAAATCCTAGCTATTAATTGATTCTTTCTATAGCAAAAGGGCAGCTGGTTTACAGCTGCCCTTTTTTATTTATTAAATACTTCAGTAGTTTTTAGATCAATCCGTATTCATTATCTAAGCGTGCTTGTATCAACCCTACTTGGTGTTTCCTTGCCAGCAACAATTCCTCTTGCGCTCAAGGCAATTGCACGAATGATAGAAGACATGTTATCCATATCAAGTGTTCCAATTTCATCACTCGCTTTATGGTAATGCGGCTCTTGGTCCATTTTCGCAGTAGAAATGGTATGTGCCGGCACGCCCAATCTTGCTAACGTTGCATTGTCTGATCTGTAAAACAATTGCTGATCAGGATAAGGATCTGGATGAAACATAAAACCTGTTCCTTCTAAATTCTTTTGCAAAATTTCACCCATGTTGGTTTTATCAAAACCTGTAATATAAGCACTGTTCTTACCCCATTTGCTTTCTGTTCCAATCATCTCGATGTTGAACATAGCCATCACTTGTTTGGGATCGAACTGCTTAGAGAAATAAGTCGCGCCAAAACCACCAATCTCTTCCGCAGTAAATGCAGCAAAGACCAAGGTTCTTTCGTTTTGATTTAACGCTTTGTAGTATTTGGCCAACATGATCATGGCTGTAGTTCCTGCTGCATCATCATTTGCCCCATTGTAAATGGAATCATTGTCCTTCATGTTTCTGCTGCTGATGCCCAAATGATCATAGTGACCAGAAAAAATCACGTATTCGTTTGCTTTTGATTTACCTGGGATGATTCCTACCACATTTGATAAAGGCATTTCGGTTATTTCTTGTGTAGCTTCTATTGAAAAACTAGAAGGTTTTTCATTTTGTGAAACGAAAATAACCGAAGGTTGATTTTGATAAAGTTGTCCGCCTCTTTGTCCAACTCTCATCATCATTGTTTCATGGGTGCTGTCGAAAAATACAATTGTATTTTTTGTCGATGTCATCATCTTTCTCCACTCGTTTATAAAATTTGCACCTCTCGCAATAGTTGCTATTTCGTAACCGGATTTTTCAGAGACAGTAATCGATTTTTCTACAGAGCTGATGCTTATTTTTTTAGGATCAATTGTATTGCCATTCATCGTTGCTTTTACAGCAGTCGTCTTTGGACGAATCATGGCAAAGGATTGTAAATAAGAATTGCTATTGCCTAACTTTTTCAAACCAATTTTTTCAAACTCAGCAGCGATGAATTGTCCTGCTTTTTCAATACCTAGAGTGAAGGTCCTTCTGCCTTGCATTTCATCAGAAGAAAGTGTTGCTTCAATTCTTCTGGTCTCCTCCATGGAGATCACCTCGAGTTTGTCTTGTCCGAATGCAGGTGCTGAAATAAATAAAAGGACTAATAGTTTTTTCATGTTTTTATTTTTTAACCCTTAATAACTCCCCTGCAATTTACTGCACCACAGTTACATTTAAAAGGCTTCATTTCTTTATCTAATAATTTCGCGTAATCTAAAGTAAGCTCTTCGTTCAGTTGGATATCTCTTGTTGCAATCATATTTAAGCCAGACATGGCTGTGTTTGCATCGCAACTGTGGTTTTGTGGCGACCATTCACTTGGTTCTTCATCCCATATTGCATATACATCTCCACCCAATGGATAAGCATATTGCCGGAACATTCTTTTTCCTTCTTCATCCCAGTCCTGTTCTACATGTACTTTAGAAACAATGCGTGTAGGTCTTTCTTCCCCTCTGTATAAAATTTCACCTGCTTGGATCAATCGCTTGGCATAAATACCATACCCTGAAATCGAATTGCCTTTCATCTCAAATGCTTTCTGCTTTCGTTGGTGACGGGCAATGCCTTCTGCAATGATGTGTTGAAGAAATCCAGCTTGTCCAATACCATCGAACTTCAAAATATAATCTGCTGATCCTTCATAACCATCCGCATAAAAAACAGAACAAGTAAAATTGACTTCTAAAAAGTAGATCGTGTTATCGCGCACTCGAAAATCCATTCTCGCATAACCCTTACCACTAAAGCCTTTAAATATTTTTTCTGCAGCTTCTCTTAATTGTGCTTCTAATACAGGATCATTACAAGGTATGTTGGCACCTGGATGTAATTCAGCTGTTTTTAAACTGTATGTTTTAAATGCAAACCCTTCAGGAAAAATAAATTCAACGGGTTTGAAACTTTTGCAGGTTTTTCCATCAGGGTTGGCCGCGACCAAAACTGTAAATTCTCTTCCCTCAATATATTCTTCTACCAACAACTCGGGATAGTCGGGCAATATGGCTAATGCCTTGTTGATTAATTCAGTGGCGTCATGCACAAGAGAGGAATGATCAATACCGAGACTATCACCTGCTTTTGCAGGTTTTACAAAAAGCGGGAAAGTAGCAGTACGGCCCAATGCAGTGGCTTCATCCAATGATGAGATGGTGTGTGAATTGGGCGTTTTTACATCCTGACAATACGCGAGGTATTTCATCAGTGGTTTGCTGGGGTCATACAGCGTGGTAGTAGGACCAGTATAAGGGAGGTTGAGTAAGTCGAGGTAATGTATCACTTCAATCGAAGGCACTTCCCATTCCAAATATCCTTCACAAAGGTTCACAAATATGTCGAAACCCTCTTTAGACAATGCCTGCAGTTGTTTGTATGAAGTAAGTTTATTAAGGAGAACGTGTTGGAATATTGCATCAGGAATTAAAGCAGCTAAATTTCTAGCAGGATCATAATGTTGATAATCCACTTTTGTTGTTGAATAATCGGGTTGCAGTACGCAGATCTTTAATCCCATTTTGTTCTATTTCTGATGAAGGCGTCTTGCAGAATTTCTAAAATCAATTCTTTAAACGATGTTCCATTCACTCTCAAGATAGCACCAATTGATGTATAATCCTCGTCCTCGCTTATTCCGCATTGTGCATTTACTTCAAGCACATATAACTTTCCTGTCTGATCGTCCATTCGAATATCCACTCTTGAATAGCCAGTACCATTTACAGCATGGTAAGCTTCAAGACTGATCTTTCTAATTTCTTCTGATAGTGAATTTTCTACAGTTTCGTATTCATAAAAATTTTCGTTTTTGGGCATGGGTGATTCTTCTTCATAGATTTCCCATAGTCGGTCGAACGATAAAATTTTTTCCTGATCTGGAAGTGATGGATGAAATACACGTTCAACCGGATAATAGACCCTGCAATGTTCAGGATGTCTAGAAGATCCGGTAATCATCGTTGTGAATTCTCTACCTGTAATAAATGATTCTGCAATAATGCCATCGATGGATAAATCCCATCCACGGTATCCTGCAAACATGTTGTGTAATTGTTCTTTAAGTGCTTCTTTATTATTGACTACATTTTTGATACCAACGCCCATGCTTCCACCCGAAACGGATGGTTTTAAAATGACGGATGCACCTAATGTTTCAAAAAGATGATCTATGTTGTCTTCTTTCGAAAGTATTTTATCCCATTTGGCTGTTGGCACCAAAGCCTTATCAAACGCCTGTTTCATGGGGATTTTGGATGTGGTAATGGTATAAAAATATTCTTCGGATCCGGTATAGATGAGGTTAGCTTCTTCTAATTTTCGTACTACAGATACACCGGGCGTACCATTGATTTCATCACCATCGCAGAGGTTAAAAATGACTGGTGTTTTTGTATTTGTATTTTTTGAAAGAACAATGTCGTCTATTACCTGATTAAAGCTTTGCATGGTAACTGGTTGCCATTTCCATTCAACATTTAATTCAGCAAAGATTTTGGTGTATTCTGCTATGCTTTGGGTGAAATCGTAGTAATAGCTGATATTTTCATCTTCTGATTCTAGGTGTGGGGCAAATACATAAATGATTACATCATTCAATAACATTTATAAATGTATTAAGTATAATTAAAGTTTAGGCAAGAGCCTTCCTACTTTTTTCTGGTACTCCGTATACTTGGGGTATTTCTTTGCAGAGATTTCTTCCGAGAAGTTAGAGCTTCCTTGGAAAAGAATTACCAATAATACAGATCCTACTATTGACCAATTGATCCATTCACCTGTTGCTGTTACGCTAAAGAGATAAAAAACAATCCATATGGCTTGTTCAGCTGCATAGTTGGGATGGCGCAACTTCGACCATAAGCCAGTTGTAATGAATCCATCTGCATATGGACCAAGGTCCTCACCAGCATTTGTACGACGGCATTTTTCAGTTTGATAATCGTATTGTTGTTGATCGGCTATAAATTCCATCAAAACCAATCCAACGAAAACTGCTGCCAGTGTATAATCCATCATGCCAAGTAGATTTGAGTTTTCTGCGAGTGAGGTAACAACTGGAACGGTAAATAGAAAAATAAGGGTGTTTTGGTAAAAGCAAATGAAGAAGAGGTTGAAGAGTAGCCAAACGATTGGATTTTTAAATCCAGGCCTTTGACGCAATACTTCCCAACGGTAATCTTCTTCGCCTTCCCAGAATTTCCAGCTGTAACCGCCACGTCTTGCAAAGTTGTAGGTAAGACGAGCTGCCCAGATACTAACCAAAACGGACATCAGCACCATGCGTTCGTTCCATCCGCCCATATAGGTCATGTACCAGGCATAAGGTGCAGGTACGATACTCCAGAGTTTATCAACTTGCGAATTGTTGCCGGTAAGCTGACCAACTACAAACGTAAAGGCAATTACAGCGAATAAACCCCAAGCGGTTTCTTTTATAATGTTGAGTTGTTTATCAGTTGGGGGAGTGCCTAAAAAATAAGCTGCAATGGGAAGGAGGATAATCGTGGCCATTAAAAAGTTGACAGTCTTTTTCATGAGCAAGTATTGGTTATAGAGCGGTGAGCAAAAGATAACTTATCGCAAATAAACTGAATTCTTTATCATTTTTAATAGGGTATCTCGTTTTTTATCTATTGATTTCAAAAGTCATTGCTGATAAAATCATCTAAATTTGCAGGACCTTAAATTATTTTAATGAAATCGTTTTTTCGTACGATACATCTCTTCCTAAGTTTAGCTTCCGGACTATTTATCATGATTGCCTGTTTCACTGGCGCTATACTTGTTTTTGAAGAGGAGTTGCAACATACATTGCACAATGAAAGATACTTTGTAAAAGAGCAGAAAGAGCTTCAATTGCCCGTAGCACAGGTTACTGCAGGTATAAAACAGCAACTTCCAGATGCAAAAATTACAGGAGTTAAAATCTATAGTGATCCAACGAGGAATCTTGAATATGCCGTCACTTTGCCTGAAGTGAAAACAGCTGATGCACCAAAAGCAGAAGGAAAGAAGGTTACCGCTTTTGTAGATCCATATAGCGGAAAACTTATTGAGTTGTATACGTATGGGGATTCTTATTTCTATACGGTTATGGCTTTACACAGGTGGTTGTTGGCAGATGATGTTGGCAAGTTGATCATGGGAACTGCTACATTGTTGTTCTTGTTCATCATGATTACGGGTGTGATTTTATGGTGGCCAAAGACGAAATCGATGATGAGGCAAAGGGTTTCGATTAGGTGGAGTGCAGGTTGGAAGCGGTTGTCGCGCGACTTCCACTACACGCTTGGAATTTATTCAGTCCTCTTCTTGTTCATATTTGCTTTCACTGCCTTGGTATGGAGTTTCCAATGGTTTAACGATGGAATTTATGTGATTACTAAATCTTCTAAAGAACCAATCAAAGCACCTAAGTCGGTGTTCGTAGATTCTTTGCAACAGATGGATGTAGATGCTGTATTGTCTGATGTGTATACGCGTATTCCGAAAGCTGTTTTTTATAATGTATCTATTCCATCTGATAGTACTGGATCTTTTGGTGTGAATGTGTTGCAGAGAGGAGCACCGCATGCGAATGCAACTGATAATCATTATTACGATCAGTATACTGGTTCATATATCAAGACGGTTACATTTGGTGAAAGGCCACTCGGACAACAAGTGCGTGCAGCGGTGAAGCCTATTCACACCAGTTCTATTTGGGGATTGCCTTCAAAAATTTTAGGATTTATTGTCTGTTTGTTTGGAACTACGTTTCCAATTACCGGGGTGATTATGTGGTTGAGTAGGATTAAGAAGATTTAGAAACTGTTAACAGTTAACGGTTAACGGTTATCAGTTATCAGATAAATGCGTTAATTAAGTAAGTAATCCCAAACAAAATAAGCACACTACATGCAATAATCATGGGGATGCGTTTAAAGCCTGGGAGATCTAGTTTTTGCGTGATGTATACATAGAGAAAACCTGCGGTGAGCATGGTCATGAAAGTCCATATGGCGTGGACGGTTATTTCAAGAAAGACTTCATAAGATCCGGTCATGATGAAAAAGATTTCCATCAATAGCATGAGTATGAAAGCTTGAATAGGGATATTTTTTTTGTTACGTTTTCCAAAAACAGCCGGCATCATTTTTTGATCTGCGGCACTCGCGATGAGTCGAGATGAAGTGATCAAGTTTGCATTCACACAACTGGAGGTCGATATCAATACCAGTGCAGCAATTACCATTGGGGCAATACCACCCAATTCTTTTTCGAGTGCCATGACTGCAACTAAATGTGTTGAACCCATTTCTTCGGGAGTAAGAATATATTGGTAAGCGAATGCAGTCAGCAAATACAATCCAGTACAGATGAGGAGTCCCCATATAATTGCCTTCTTGACTGTTTTTACACCACCTTTCACTTCTGGTGTAATGTGGCTCAACATGTACCAACCATCGAGTGCACCGAGTGCACCAGTGCAAGCCGCTACAAAAGCACCAATTAATTTGAAAGTGGACCAGTTTTCGGTGTGCGACATTTCAAAGTTCTGCATGTTGCCTTTTCCGGGGATCAACAATAGTCCGATGAGTAAAAGGAGGGCACCAACTTTAATAGCGGTAAATAAAATTTGAAATCGATCTGCTGCCTTCATGTTCCACATGTCCAGTGCCCCCAATGACAAGATCAAAACTATTGCTGCTAATTTTTCACCCAATTGTTGGATGTGTTGATGAATGCCCAAATACGTTGACAATTGATCGCCTAATGCATTCAACGGAAGGAAATAGCCGAGGTATTCTGCAAATGCAAATGATACAGCTACGGTACCGGCAATGTTAATGACCCAAATGGAGATGTGGTTGAAAACCCAAACCACCCATTTAGGGAAAAGCATGCGGTAATAATCAAGCATGTCTCGTGCTTGCGGATAAGCCATTCCCATTCCTACAATTACCAATCCACCGGTTATAGAAATACCTGCTGAGAATAGCCATACCAATAGCAGCAATTCAGGCGAGGGCAGGATCTTGATCATGATCGCGGGCACAACGAAGATGCCGCTTCCAATCACTGTGCCAATTACAATAGCTAAGCAGGAGAGGAGGTTGAGTTTGTAAAAAGTTGTGGGTTTGGGGTTGTCGGTTGTCAAGTTATCAGTTATGAGTTATGAGTTGTGTGTTATGGGCTTGCCCGCCGTGGCGGGTTATGAAGTACAAACTATAGGTCTTATAACCGAGAACTTGATAACTCACAACCCATAACACACAACTCATAACTGCCCTTTTTTCAACTCCAACACAGCATGATCAACGGCGCGGGCGGTGAGTGCCATGTAGGTTACAGATGGATTTTGACATGCGGATGAGGTCATGCAAGAACCATCGGTGATGAATACATTTTGCACGTCGTGCATCTGGTTCCATTTGTTCAACACGGAAGTTTTTGGATCATGTCCCATTCTGGCCGTCCCCATTTCATGTATACAGAAACCAGGTGCAGGAAGATCATCAAACGACCCCACATTTTTCAAACCAGCTGCTTCAAGCATTTCAGCACCGGAGTTGCGCATGTCTTTGCGCATGGCAAATTCATTTTCTTTGAATTCGCAATCGATATCCAATGTAGGCAATCCCCACTTATCTGTGTTTGTTTTATTTAGTGTAGCGCGGTTGTCATCATATGGGAGCATTTCCCCCCATGATCCAAGCCATACGCCCCAGCTTCCTGGTTCAGTTGCAATTTCTTTGAGTTCAATACCGATGCCATCAGATGAAGCACGACCTCTTGAAGCGCCACCTTGGTAACCGAAGCCACGCACGTAGCCAGCGCTGTTGCCACCATCGAGGTTGCGGAAGCGAGGAACGTATATGCCATTGGGTCTTCTACCAAACGTGTATTTATCTTGGAAGCCATCGAAAGAACCACTAGCACCAACACCATAGTGGTGGTCCATTAGATTACGACCTACTTGATCGCTGCTGTTACCGAATCCCGTTGGAAATGCATCAGACACCGAGTTCAATAAAATCTGAGTTGTGCCTAGGGTTGATGCATTCAGGAAAATAATTTTAGCGTAGTATTCTTCATACTGCTTTGTTTCAGCATCCATGATGCGCACACCTTTCGCACGTTTGGTGTCTTTGTCGTATATGATTTCTGTAGTGATGGCATTAGGACGAAGGGTTAGGTTGCCTGTAGCCGCCGCCGCTGGGATCGTTGCCGAGTTGGAGCTGAAGTAGCCGCCAAATGGACAACCTTGGTGACATTTGTTGCGAAATTGACAGGGACCGCGTGTGCCGATTTTTGCAGTGTGGTTGGCAACGCGACCAATGACCATCGGTCTTCCCATCTTGGTTTTTAAGTTATCGCGCATCATGGTCTCCACACAGTTCATTTCCATCGGTGTTTGGAATTCACCATCCGGAATTGTAGGCAGGTTATCACGCGTACCGCTGATGCCAGCGAACTTTTCTACATAGCTGTACCAAGGGGCGATGTCTTTGTATCGGATGGGCCAATCCACACCAAATCCATCTTTGGCATTGGATTCAAAATCCAATTCACTTAAGCGATAGCATTGCCGACCCCACATGAGTGATCTTCCCCCCACGTGGTTACCGCGAATCCATTTGAAAGGTTTCTTTTGGGTGTAGGGATTTTCGAGGTCGTTGACGAAAAACTTTTTTGATACTTCGTCATATGCGTAACATTCACTTTGAATAGGTGAATTTGTTTTATCCTCTATGGTGAGGTTGTTGTGGTGTTTTAGTTCCCATGGATCTTTTTCAGTATCCGTGTAATCCTTGATGTGCTCTACGTTTCGGCCTCTTTCTAATAGCAAGGTTTGAAGACCTTTTTCACAGAGTTCTTTGGCAGCCCAGCCTCCTGAGATACCGGAGCCGACAACAATAGCATCGAAAATGTTAGATGATGGCATGGCAATAAATTGAATGGGCTTAAAGTTAAGGCATTCAATTAATAAACAGAGAATTCAACTTTTTTTCCTAGTCCAATTTCAAGTAATCTGTATAAGGTTGACAGTTGTATATCTGTTTTTCCATTTTCAATCCTGGAGATAAAGCTTTTCTTGGCCCCAATTTTATCTGCCAATTGTTCTTGTGTCATTTGCGCATTCTTTCTCTCTTCTTTAATTATCTCACCAATTAAAAAAGCTTTTGCCTTTATTTCAAATTCGATCCTTTTTTTAGATCCCTTTACCCCATATTGACTGGTGAGGTGTTCTTCAAAGGCTGTACTATTTTTAGAATTTTTCGCCATGACTTATTTTAGTTTACATTCAAAGTAATCGCCCTTTAATTTTACTGCCAATTTGATTTCAGTCGCATTTATTTTTTGCGATTTCTTTTGAAATCCATTTAAGAGGACAACAATTTTACCTTCATCAAAGCAACAGAATATTCTAAAAATATTATTTCCATGTTGCACTCTAATTTCATAAAGGCCCTTTTGACCTGTAATATGTTTTAGAAACTTCTTTGGAATTTGATCAACGTGTGTTATAAGAAATAGCATGAAGTCGATTTTCTCTTTTGCTTCTTTAGATTGCTTATCAAAAAAGCGATAGAAGTAATCTTTAAATATGATCAGTTCTCTTACTGGGTCCAATGAAATAGCTTTATAAAGTTAACTTAAAATGGAACATATAAAATTGTAAAAAGGGATTAAGGCTTAAAGAGACTAGCTTTTGGTAGATTAAAAGTCGCCATGAAAGGAGCATGAGAAAAGAACAAAACAACCTTTTTAGGTGTGTTTTTGTCTATTTCCATCTGTTTAATTATATTTGCAGTCCTCCAAAGGTGCGGTAGCTCAGTTCCCCGAAGAACGGGGTAGAGTCCGAGCAAAGGAGAAAAAGGTGCGGTAGCTCAGTTGGTAGAGCAAAGGACTGAAAATCCTTGTGTCGCCGGTTCGATTCCGGCCCACACCACTTCAAAAAACAATAAACCCTTGTAGATCATAATCTTACAAGGGTTTTTTATTTAGGGTGCACAGAAAGGTGCACAGAGCCTTTGTTTTTGCATAGGAAGGAAAATTTACTGTGCAAGGCACAATAAAAGGAATCAATGACAAAACAGAAATTGTCATTAAAAATGAAGAGCTAAGTCCGACTCCTCTTGCAACTTCTACAACATACTCAAAAAGTTAAAATCAGAAGAAAAGGATACTGACGAAAGTATTAAAAAAGCTTCTTGGCTCAAAGCAATAAAAGATGATAATTTGACCTGGACACAAGTAAGTGATTTGAAGTTTTGGAAAAACGCAGTCGCTATTCAGTATAAAATTCAAGGCATACCTCAAAATATGTTAATCGATCCTAACGGAATTATTGTCGCGAAAAATCTAAGAGGAGAACAATTACAAACCAGGTTGGCAGAACTTTTGAATAAATAATCAGAACTATACGTCTTCTATTAGAAAGAAAGATGGCCTATTGCTTTCAATTAATTGTATTAAAGAAATTACAATAAGTAGCATTTAAATATGGCTGCACAGCCCATCTTATTTGGAAACTTCTTACAAATTAAAGAAATCATTTTTTTTAGGGTTTAATCGTAGTTATATTTAACACCTAATAAATAGCTATGAAGTATTTCGTAATTGCAATCCTATTGACGATCTTTTCAACATTTTCATTAGTGGCCCAAAACAAATGGCCTAAAGAAATGAAATTAGCTGATGGATCTAGCTTAACCATTTATCAACCACAACCGGAGTCTTTAAACGGTAATAAAATTACTGGTAGAGCTGCAGTTTCAGTTAGAAAGAATACAGGTGGAGAGCCTATTTTCGGTGCCATTTTTTATGCTGGTACCATCACAACTGATAAGGCAAGTAGGATGGCAGAGTTGGAAACCTTGAGTATTACCAATGTCAAATTTTCTGGGGATGCAGAAAAGGATAAAATTGATAAAATGTCTGCTGCAATTGAAAAAGAAGCTCCAACTTGGAAAATACAATTCTCCATAGACGATGTGGCGGCATCTATCAAAAAAGATAATAATACATCTTCCAATAATCAATTTAACAATGATCCGCCCAAAATAATTTATACCGACAAGCAAACAACACTTGTATTGTTAGATGGGGCACCTAAAATTCAACAAGACAAAGACCTGGATGCCGAAAGAGTTGTTAATAGTCCAAACTTGATTTTTAAAGAAGACAATTTTTGGAACATGTATTTGGGTGGAATTTGGTACAAGTCTAGCTCAGTAACTGAAGGTTGGAAGCCCAATGCCAGTTTGAGTAAAAAACTACAATCAGTTGATGAACAAATTAAAAAACAAGAAAAAGAAGCCAATGGAGGCAAAGAAAACACGGAGAAACCAATTGTTACTGAAATAATTGTTGCTACATCACCTACAGAATTGTTACAGTCTAAGGGAGTAATTGATTATAAAACCATTCAAGGTACCTCTTTGCTTTATGTTGGAAATTCATCCAATGAAATTTTCAAAGACATCAACTCGCAAAAAACATATGTATTGTTAGCAGGAAGATGGTACAATGCTCCTAGTATTAATGGACCATGGGCCTATGTTGCTGCAGATAAATTACCCGCTGATTTTTCTAAAATTCCTGAAGGGTCAGAAAAAGATGGCGTTTTGGCAAATGTTGCAGGTACAGATGCTGCTGAAGAAGCAAAAATTGATGCTGAAATTCCACAGACTGCTAAAGTAGATCGTAAATCCGCTTCTATAAAAGTTGAGTTTGATGGAGCGCCAAAATTTAAAAATATAGAAGGTACTTCTTTAAAAGTTGCAGAAAATAGCAATGTAACTGTAATGCAAGATCAATCTGGTAAATATTTTGCTTTAGATAATGGTATATGGTTTACTGCTTCTAATGCAAATGGACCATGGGAAGTTGCCAATGATAGACCTAAAGATGTAGAGAATATTCCAGCAAGTAGTTCGGCATACAATACTAAATATGTATATGTATATAATTCTACACCTGATGTAGTTTATGTAGGTTATACTGCAGGTTATATGGGTGGATATGTATATGGACCTACGATTGTTTATGGAACCGGCTTTTATTATACACCATGGTATGGTTCGGTTTATTATCCACGCCCAGTTACATGGGGTTTTGGATTTGGCTATAATCCTTGGACTGGATGGAGCATGGGAGTAGGTTTTAACGTTGGATTTATGCATGTAGGAATTGGATTTGGTGGGGGTTATGGTTATGGAGGTGGTTGGTTTGGTCCAGCCATGTATCGTCCTCCATACCGCGCTCCATATTATGGAGGTGGATATTATGGTAACAGACAATCTGGTGGAAATACTTTTGTAAATAATGGGAACATTAATATCAATACAGGTAATGGCAATATTTACAACAATAAAACAGGGGTTAGTACCAAAAACATAGATCGTACATCTATTGGGAATAACAATAAAATAAATTCCAACAACAAAATCAGTAATAATAAGGCAACTAATAATCGAGTAGGTGGCGATAATAATAAAGCCAATAATGTCTTTTCCGATAAAGATGGAAACGTTTTTCAAAAAGACAATAAAACCAATAATTGGAATCAGCGCGATAATAAAACCAACGAGTGGAAACCTTCGGCAGATAACAATCGGACAAGAGATTTAGACAGAGATTTCAGTGCCAGAGATAGAAGTAATTCGCGGGATCAAAATTTTAATAATTTTCAAAACAATCAAAAATTTTCATCAGCCAATAGAATGCCAGCATCTAGGCCTGCAATGGGTGGAAGAGGAAGAAGGTGATAATCACTATGGGTGCAAAAGACTGAGCGCACCCTTCGGAAATAAAAAAACAATAGACCTCTTCTCAAATCCAAACTGATTTTACTAAAAAATCGCGCAAAAAGTGCACAGAGAGGTGCACAGTTTTTGGATAGGCACTTGAAAATAGGACAACGATAGAACACTTCAAATAAATTCGATCGTAACTGTATCAGGTGAATTATAGTCTAGTAAATATCAATAGTAATACCCAAAAATAATATTCATTTCATCTTCGCTGGTCAATCCGAAGTTGACTGTTTTGCTTGTGTTGTTGAAATAAGTCACTTCTGACGTAAGCCCTTCCCCAGCTTGAAGAACTATGGGGGTTGCGTAGGAAGTAAATGCTGGATGTTCCCAGTCGGTATTGGTGTAGACAATTTCTCCATTACGGGGTCCGCCAAAAATTTTGATTACAAAATTCTCCCCCAGTTTATGAAAATGAGAAGTTAGCATCACAACCCTTGTAACTTGATTGAAAGTGAAAGTCTTGGTGATTGTTTTACGCTGACCTGCTGGGATACTGATTTCTAAATTATTGAGATCAAGCGTTTTTGCAACGTTTTGTACTGAACCAGCAGGTATCGTATAAAAATTTACATAGTTCTCTCCTTTGAGTGTATAGGATGTCTTATTAAAATAATGTGCATTCAAATCCAAAGGAGTTGATGGATCTATTTTCAGGGCAACTCCAGGAGGTAAGGTAAAATCATTGTTGACGTCTGTACCACCCCCCATGAAAATGTGGTTCTGGATATTTTCGCCATTGATGCTACCATTTGGATTTCTAAGATCGCGTAACACGTTTTCAGTAGGAAGAAGCAAGGTGCTTCTGAAACCGTATACTACCAGGTGGTGGCTATTGGACATACCTCTTAACTGAATCCTGTTTACATAAGCGGGTGCTGTGTTGGGTGTATTTTTACGAATAAATACCTCGCGCTCAAAATTGGCCGGGATATCAAAAGGATCAATCTTCAATTGAAACCCTGTTCCTGCAGCAGGTGGAGCTAAAGGTTCTATTTGAGGCTGACAAGGATTTTTATTTTCAAGGAGTATTTCGTTCACAGAACCATCGGTTGCGCTGGCACCATTGATAATCCATTTACGTATAAACTCAACCTCTCCTTGTGTAAGAAAGTTTCCTCCCAAAGGCATGTGCGCTCCAAAATTGGCAGTCGATGCGTGGTGGCCTGTCTCGCATGCAATTTTATGCACGAGAAAACTATTGTCAGGATCTTTTGGATTAACCAGTTTCAAGCGCAATGAAGCAGCAGCGGAATTTTTAGCAAGCACGCCAACCAAATTGGCATATGATTTACCAGGTGTTAGCAACAATCCGTGTTGAGCAAAGGATGGATCTGATGTAGAAGCGTGACAACCGGATAAGGCACAAGAGACATTTAGTATTTTTTCTTGTATGATGTCGAAAGAAGGTTTAACTGCGGTCTCCGAAGTTGATTTTTTTTCACAAGCTTGAATCAATATAATTATACTGCATAGAAGAGTCAATAGCTTAATGGGACTCATCTTATAAATCAAACGGTTCGTCATGTGCCGATTTTATTGAAAAGGATACAGAAAGGTACAAAATTTGTATTAGCATTATCTTTTAAAAAGATTGATCTTTTTAGAAATCCAGTTGAATACGGGCAAACAAATATCTGCCGTTCATACCAATTTGTGTTATTCTTCTAGAATAATTGAATTGGTTGTTTGAAGTAACTTGGTCGTTGTTTATAATGTTTCTTTCTTTTGCGGTTCTTGTTTCTACAAATTGATCATAAGTGGGACTTCCAACAAGTACATCTAATCTTTTATAGTTGCCTTTTGAAGCAATGAGTTTATCGGAGTAAATATCAAATAAATTATTTGTGCCTGTACTTAATCTTAGTGTTTTAGATAGTTTGTATCCAATAGTTAAGTCTGTAATAACCTTTCCTCTCAATTCTTGTACAAAAAACCAGTTGGTAACTCCTCCACCTTCAACATGGGTTACGCTTCCAAAGTAGGTATTTCGCAAGTAGAGGTTGAACTTTCCTGAATTATAAGTAGTAAGAAATGAGCTTTTTACTTTTGTGTTTCCGTCAATAAGTAAAGCTTTATTAATAGGACTCAAATAAGTTGCATCTCTTCCAATCAGTTTGTCTGATATTTTTGTTTTACCTAAAAACTTTCTATCTGTAAATGTACTTGCAGATTCTATTCTAATAGATTGACTATTGGATAATTTAAAATGGTAAGTGAAGATTACATCAATACCGGATGTACGAAGGTCAATTGCATTTGTCATGAAAACACCTCTTGATGCATTGTTCAAAAGAAGGATATCATATATCTGCTGTTCTTGTGAAGTACCTCCGTTTTTTCCTTGAAAAGCATCAGTCAAAATGATTTGATTTCTAACTTTAGTGGAAAAGCCATCAATGGTGGCAGTAAAATTTTTGGCTTTCAAAGTACCGCCAATACTAATGCTTTGAGAAATTTCCGGTCTTAAATTCGGAATGCCTAACAACTCAGCAGCTATGCTGTTATTGGGAAGCGTTGCGTCGTTAAATGGAATACCGCCTTGGAATACAGTTGTGGTCTTGGTCAAAAAACGTTGTTGAAGTGCGGGGGCACGGAAGCCAGTACTTGCAGAAGCCCTGATAGAAAATTGATCAGTTGCTTTGAAACGACCTGCAATTTTCCAACTGAGGTTATCTCCAAAGTCACTATAATTTTCATAACGAAGTGCAACATCGAATAATAATTTTTTGATAGGTTCGAATTCTATGTCTGTATATACTGCAACAGAACCTCTGTTTTTATCTATCGAATTATCGGGTCTAAAACCAGGGAAAACCTGTGAACCGCCTACAGGTATACCTGTTATGTTATCGGCCAGTCTAACACTTGTTGGTGTTCCACTAATTAGATTTACTTGTCCATTGGTTCGGCGCATGTAATTTCCCCAGGAGGCTTCTTCTCCTTGTTCTTGTTTATAGTTTTCAAATCTGTACTCAACGCCAAATGCAAGATGGCTTTTCCATTTGGTGTCAAGATTTTTTGAGATATCAAAATTTGTGGTGTTTTGTCTAAAGCTTAAAGTACCTGCATTAAATTCTGTTTGGGTTGAACCATTGTTGTACCATGCAGAAACGTTTAGTGAATTATTGATTAAGAAAGAGAAACTATTCTGTCCGTATACATTACTGAGGTCATAATTCCAGTCACCTATTTTTCCTTTCAAACCCGTACCAAGAGAAATATCACCGATAGTTGAATTGATTTCAGGTAAAAATCCTTTTGGGTAGATAGCTGGTATATTTGCAGCCTGATATGGCATTCTGTAAAAACCTGCTGAATTACCATTTCGTAGACCAAGAGTACTGAAAAAATAAAACTCACTGCTTCCTTTCGTTTTCAAAGCTCCATTGATTACACCCTGAATATTACTGCTACGTGATTGTCCAACGCGCATTTGAAATACATTTCTTGTAACACCCAATTGATTGAGTAATGCATTGCTTGCTGCATCGCCTGAAATGCGGTTGTCAAGATCTCCTGTTCTTTCACCTGAACGTATGGTTGGTTCACGCTGGTCATAGTTAACTGTTACGTTCAAAAAGCTTTCTTTGGTTTTACCTATTTGAAAACCATAGTTTAGTGATGCGTTTAATTTTTGTCCATCTACTATGCTGTTAGTAAGATATACTGGATCAATTCCTTGCGGAAAATTTCCAGAATTGGTGTGGGTAAAAGATTGATAGGATGTTAGATTTGATCCATAACTAAGTAGGGCTCTACCTTTGTTCACAGACTTGTTTAGCTGAACGTTTATAACACCAGCTATAGCATCTGATCCATATTGAGCAGCAGCTCCATCCCTTAAAACTTCAATACGTTCAATACCTGCAATGCCAATTGCATTGAGATCAGTACCTACCGATCCCCTTCCCATCGTGCCATTTACATTAACAAGTGCAGAAGTATATCTTCTTTTACCATTGATCATTACAAGCGTTTGGTCCGGACCTAGACCACGAATTGTTGCAGGATCAATATGATCAGTGCCATCAGAGACTGTTTGTGTAGTTGAATTAAAAGAGGGAGCAATAGTATTGAGGATATCAGTGATACTTGTTTGGGGAACTTCTGTTATCAGATTTTTTATATCAATTACATCTACCGGGACTGTTGATTCAAGCTTTGAACGAGGCAATCTTCGACTACCTATTACAACAACTTCTTCCACTTCAGTTGAGTTAACTTTCATTTGAATGGAAAGATTTGTACTATCTCCTAATAAGATACTTATTAATTTGTAACCACTAAAGTTGAATTCCAGATAGACTCCTTTCTCTGTGTTGATTGAGAAGCTGCCATTATTTGTACTAAGTACTTTTTTTATTGTATTCCTCACAGAAACTGTTGCACCAACTAAAGCATTGCCATTCTCGTCTACAATCGTTCCTGTATAATTATTTTGTTGTGCAATTGCCAAAAAAGGTAAAGCAAATAGTATGGCAGCGAGTATGAATTTCATTTAACAACTTATTACTTTATATTTCAGCCAAGTACATTTATATTAGTCGGCAGAATATTTTTTTGATACATGAAGATAATATTAAGAAACTATTGATTGGAAACTGATAAGAGAGTAGTAAATTCATAACACTAAACATTCAATCATGAAAGTTCGTTTATTCCTCCCTTTATTGCTGATAATTACGCTTGCATCTAAAGCACAAGACACACTTCCCATTTATCATAAACTCGCTGAAATTGCAGTCATTGATCAGAAAGTGATGATTACGATGCGAGATGGGGTG
>CAMDFC010000026.1 GCA_945897185.1 Chitinophaga pinensis
TCCCACATCTTAGAACCCTCTGCCTTAACTATTTCAAGCGCAAGAGGTGCAGGGGATGTTTGTGCTACATGCCTAAGAAACATTTCACGTTGGTTCATTCCCGCAAAGTTCCTGAATATGCAATAACTTTAAGAAAAAATATGCCTTTCATTCTTCCTGTTAGGGGTTTTTCTCCCGAATTTGGCAACAATACCTTTATTGCACCCAACGCCACCATTGTAGGTGAGGTAAGCATGGGGGATGATTGTAGCATCTGGTTTAATGCTGTACTGAGAGGGGATGTAAACTTTATCAAGATGGGCAATAAAGTCAATATTCAAGACAATGCTGTTGTGCATGGCACGTTTGAAAAAAATGGCACTACCATCGGAAACAATGTAAGCATCGGACACAATGCTGTTGTACATGGCTGCACCATTGAGGACCATGTATTAATTGGAATGGGTGCTATTGTGATGGACAGGGCCATCATCGGAACTAATTCAATTATCGCTGCAGGTGCTGTTGTGCTTGAAGGAACAATTGTGCCACCAGGATCAATTTTTGCTGGGGTACCTGCCAAAAAAGTAAAAGAAGTATCTGAAGAAAAAATAAAGGGAGAAATAAACCGCATTGCTGAAAACTACATTACCTACAGCAGTTGGTTCAAAGATTAATTACCATTCTTTATCAGCCATAGAGTCTAAAATAGTGCAGTAGCTGATGTATCGATCTTCATGAATTTCGCCATCCAAGACCGCTTTTTTAATAGCACAATCGGGTTCATTGATGTGCATACAATTGTTAAATTGACATTGATTCAATCTTAATTTCATTTCAGGAAAAAAATGTGAAAACTCATCCTTCGTGATATCTGCAATTGCAAATTCGCGCATACCCGGCGTATCTATAATTCTTCCGCCTTCCGGCAAGTCATACATTTCGGCAAATGTAGTGGTGTGCATTCCTTTTCCACTCCAATTACTCACTTCAGTGGTACGAATATTCACACCTTCCAAAATTGCATTGATGATGCTCGACTTTCCAACACCAGAGTGTCCACTTATTAAAGTTGTTTTGCCGTAGAGTGTTTCCTTCAATACATCTAAGCCTTTTTCTTCTTCAACAGAGGTAAGCAAAACCCTATAACCCACTTTCTCATAAATTGCTTTTCGTTCTTCATACACAGCTGTTTCATGTTCTTCATGTAAATCTGATTTATTAAACACGATAATGGCTGGAATATGAAATGCTTCACAAGTAACAAGAAATCGGTCTATGAAACCAGTAGAGGTTCTTGGCTCTTTAATGGTTGCTATTAAAAGCGATTGGTCTAGGTTGGATGCAATAATGTGATGTTGACGTCTATTGGCAGGTGAGATACGATTTACATAATTCCGTCTGGGAAGTAAATCTGTAATCATGGTCCGGTTTTCTGCTTCGTCTTCCATTTCAAATCCCACATCATCTCCCACTGCAATTGGGTTGGTGGATGTAATATCTTTTATTTTAAATTTTCCTTTGAGTCGGGCTTGATAAACATGCCCATCCTCCCCTTTTACCATGTACCAACTACCGGTCGATTTATAAACTATTCCCTTCATTACAGCAGCTGATTTATTTTTGTCAACTTAAATATTTCGCAACAATGGGCAGCCTTCGTCCTACACCAAATGCTTTTGTACTCACGCGAATGATTGGGCAGAACTGATTTCGCTTGTATTCGTTTAAATTAACCAGCCTTAAGGTCTTTTTTATCAACGCTTCATCAAAACCCATTGAAATAATTTCAGATGGTCCTTTTCGGCGCTCAATATAGAAATACAAAACCTGATCCAACAAATCATACTCAGGCAAACTATCACTGTCTTTTTGGTTTGGCCTCAACTCTGCTGAAGGCGCTTTGGTCAATATGTTTCCGGGTATGATTTCCTTGTCCTTGTTCAAATAGTGAGCCAATGCATAGACCTGCGTTTTATACAAATCACCAATAACACTCAACCCTCCCGCCATATCACCATACAAAGTACCATATCCAGTTGCCAATTCGCTCTTGTTGGAGGTATTTAACAATACATAACTAAACTTATTGGCAATGGCCATAAGAAGGTTACCTCGGGTTCTACTTTGGATATTTTCTTCAGCAACTCCGAAGTTTGTCCCACTAAACAAAGGGTCCAAAGCAGCTAAAAACCCATCATACAAATTGCCTATACCAATGGTATGGTAAGGATTACCCAAGTTTTTACTCAATTGAACCGCGTCGTCAACTGAATGAGCACTGGAATGAGCAGATGGCATTAAAATCGATGTTACATTTTCTGCTCCAAGGGCCTCAACCGCCAATGTGAGTACAACTGCAGAATCAATTCCGCCGCTACTGCCAAGGATCGCTTTTTTAAAACCCAGCTTTAAAAAATAGTCACGAATCCCCAATACCAACGCAGCTTTAATTTGAGCAATGTTATTTTCATTGGTGAGGTACCCAGTGATTTTTGCAGGATCGGTTGTCTTTGCCACACGCATATCAGCACTAATCTTTGAGATAGTTTGTCTACTGATTTCAACAGACCCAATAAGTTGGTCTGTCTCTGTCAAATAAGTATCTTCCGAAAAATAATTCAATTCATGTTTTAACTCCCCATCTGCAGCATACACTAAACTTCCGCCATCAAAAACAATTTCTGTATGTGCGCCCACAGCGTTGCAATAAATCATAGGAAGTCTGTATTTCATTACATTCAAACGAATAACTTCTTTTCGATCTTCATCATGGTCGTAGTCGAATGGTGAAGCAGAAATATTAATCATTAGATCTGGGGACTGTTTCATCAACTCGTCCATTGGACAAACCCTATAAAGCGGATTGTCCCCCAAATTCCAAATATCTTCACAAATGGTTACCGCAATTTTTTTACCCTTGAATGGAATTACATTCCAAAAATAGGCTGGTTCAAAATACCTGTATTCATCAAAAACATCGTAGTTGGGTAACAATGTTTTGTGTGCAACACCTTGTATTTTTCCTTCAAATAGTAGTATGGCAGAATTGAAAAGGTCTTTGCCCTCTTTCTGAGGATTTCTCGTTGGTGCTCCAACCAAAATACCGATCTCCTCACTGTGCTTCGCTATTTCAGCTACGGTAGCTTCTGCTTGCAGAATAAAATCTTCAAACTCTAAAAAATCCCTGGGAGGATATCCGCAAACCGAGAGTTCAGAAAAAATTACAAGTTCAGCGCCAAGTTGTTTGGCCAATTTGACTTCATTAATCATTTTCTCTTGATTCAATGAAAAATTGCCAATATGATAATTCTGCTGGGCTACGTATACCTTCATGGTACAAAATTGCAGAAATAAGATGAATTATGGTTAAAATAAAGATAACAGGCAGATGTAAACAATGCTTTCCTTTATTTTTGGAAACATGAAACAACCAATTTGTAATTCCCGCATGTCTCCATTGCTATTCATTTTCCTTGTGGTTGCCATTCTAGGTGGCATTTTAGGGTGCGGAAACAGCGCCAATAATCCAGATGTTAGTGCAATCAAAGTAGAAATAGAAGTTGTACGATTTGAAAAAGATTTCTTTGCCATAGATACCTTAGACCTCAACAAGTCAATGGAAAACCTACGTTCAACACACCATGATTTTTCAAATGACTTTATTTTACGCATTCTGGGTTTAGAAGGAATTGATACTTCCTATTGGACCAAGGCGATCAAACAGTTTCACCATGATTATTATCCAATATACGATTCAACAAAAAAATTAGAAGTTGAAATAAACGAATCTATAGCGGCCATCAAAGAAGGACTACAATATATAAAATATTATTTTCCTAAATACAAGCTTCCTGAACAGTTCATCACTTTTATTGGGCCTATTGATGCTTTTGCAAGTGGTCCGACTGGCAGCTCAGGAGACATAATCACAACACATGCACTGGGAGCGGGACTGCAATTGCATCTCGGCGCCAATTCTATGGTATACAACAATGAACAGGGTATGCAACTTTATCCCAATTATATCTCAAAAAAATTTACTACTGCATACATTCCTGTAAATGCAATGAAAAATATTATCGACGATTTATATCCGCCAATAAAACAAGGTGGATCGCTTCTTGATATAATCGTAGACCATGGAAAAAGAATGTACTTGCTTGATCTTTTTCTTCCTGAGGCAGAAGACACCCTCAAGTTGGGATACAGCGCTTCACAACTAAAAGGTGCTTTAAAAAACGAAGGTTTAATTTGGAATTATTTTATAGAAAATAAACTACTCTATGAATCTGACGACTTCAAGATTCGTTCATTTATTAATGATGCTCCTTCAACAGTGGAATTTGGTGAAGGCTCTCCAGGATTCATCTCCTTGTTCATAGGGAGACAAATGATTTTAGCCTACATGAAAAAAAATAATGATGCCAATCTAAACACCCTCCTCTCACTAGATGCCAGAAAGGTTCTATCAGGCTCAAGTTATAAGCCCAGGTAAATATTCAACTAAGCTACTTTCCCCATGGTATGCATGAACCTCACATGAGAGGCAATGGCAGCTCTTGTAGAAGGGAAATAGATATAATTTAATTCGAACTTTTCACAAGTTTCTTTTACTATTTTACTGATTGCAGGGTAATGAATATGACTGATTCTTGGAAAAAGATGGTGCTCAATTTGGTAGTTTAATCCACCTACAAACCAGGTAACCAATTTATTTGAAAACGCAAAGTTTGCAGTGGTTTTAACCTGATAAATTGCCCACTCATTTTCTATTTTCAATGGATCAACACCTGCAACTTCAAATTCTGCATGCTCCACCACGTGCGCCAACTGAAAAACCATGGCCAGTGTTAAGCCTAAAGTAAATTGACTAATTAAAAAACCAACCAGCCACCATTTCCATCCAATTAAAACGATGGGGACAATAATGTAGATAACAATAAAGAAAATCTTACCTACCCAAAACATAAGATGCTCTCTGAAATTCGTGAATTTCATCGGCGTGGTATATACTTTTCTAGAAAAATATTTAATGTAGTCCATGAAGAACATAAACAATGAGGTAAACCCATACAATACGAACATGTATGCACTTTGAAAGCGATGCATTGGCTTTAAAGGCTGAGAAGAACACTGACGTAAAAAAGGCATGTTATTGATATCGTCGTCCACACCATCGATGTTGGTATAGGTATGATGTATGATGTTGTGTTTTATTTTCCACAATGAAGCGTTGCCACCCAAAAAATTATTTGTGAGCCCAAATATTTCATTCACCCAAACTTTGGTTGAGAAACTGCCATGGCATGCATCGTGCATAACATTGAATCCAATAGCAGCCATAGTAAGTCCAAATACAAACCAAAGAAAAATAGTGAGCACCATAGGCATAGTAACAAACATCAAAAGACTATAAAGTGCAATGGCTCCGGGTATTAAAATCAAGGTCTTTGCATACAACTTCCAATTGCCGGTTTTTTTGATCCCGTTGCGATCGAAATAAGCATCTACTTCTGCTTTCAACGTATTAAAAAAGACCCTGTTTTTGTTGTTGAATGTAACTTTGTACTCCGCTGCCATAACGATTTTTTTAGATAATTATCTGCACCAAAGTTAGCACAACAGATGTTAAGAAATATTAATTTCTTTTGAAAGGGGCTTCCATTTGAAACACGGGGATCTTTACATCAAAACGCTGTTGTGTGTTTACATTTTTCATGAGATAGGTGCCATACATCTTGCCTAACTCAGACTTTAAATTACAACCTGAAATGTATTGGTACTGCTCATTAGGAGCTATGATTGGTTGAATACCAATAACGCCCTCTCCTTCAACTTCTTTTTGCTCTGCATTACTGTCACAAATTATCCAATGCCTTCTGAGCAACTGTACCGGAAATGAATTGTTGTTTTCTATCGTAATTCTGTATGCAAACATAAACTCCATCTGAAGCGGATTGGAATAGTCGGGCTGGTAGAACTGCTCTACACTAATTGTAATCCCATCAGTTACTTTAGAAACCATATTGCTGCCTTTTTTCTAATTTAAACATTATTGTCATACAATTGGCTTGGCAATTTTTTGTAAATTGAAGCTTAAATTAGCTTTAACTAAAAGATTACATAACATCCAAAATATGAAAAAGTTCTACTTCATAACTACAGCGCTCTTGTTTTCTGTATTTGGCTCAGCTCAAGAAAGGAAGGGCGATCCCACATTAACTGAAATGTGGACACCGGTGCCAGCAATAATTCAACCAGGCAAAACCAGTCAGGGTGCCCCTGCAGATGCTATTGTCCTGTTTAGTGGTAAAGATTTTTCAGCATGGAACGGAAAAGACGGAAAACCGGTAGCATGGACAATTGAGGATGGTGCCATGACGGTAAAGGGAGGCAGTGGTGAAATTACTTCCAAGCAAGCATTTGGAGATTGCCAGTTACATATTGAGTGGAGAACTCCTTCATTGGTAAAAGGAGAGGGACAAGGAAGGGGTAATAGTGGCATTTTTTTGATGGGCCAGTATGAGTTACAGGTATTGGATGGTTTCAACAACAAAACCTATTCTAATGGACAGGCCGGAAGTATCTATAAACAACTGATTCCCTTGGTAAATGCTTCGAAAGGTCCGGGTGAATGGCAGACTTACGATGTTATTTTTACAGCGCCAAGATTTTCTGCTGATGGAAAACTGCAATCACAAGCCAGAATCACGGTACTTCACAATGGGGTATTGATCCAAAATAACCAAGCCATTTGGGGAGGAACAGAGTATATAGGAATTCCCGAGTACAAACCACATGCTGTGAAGGAGCCAATTACATTGCAAGATCATGGTGATGCGGTAAGTTTCAGAAACATCTGGATCAGGGAGTTGTAATTCCATTTTGTAGCCTCACTTCATTTATTGTTTCCTGAAGTTCCTTCAGGAATTGGAGCAAAAGGTCCATATTCTTGACGGGATCTGTAACCATCATGAAATTTTTTCCCACTTGTTTGAGGTTGCTCTTATTCGTTTTGGTTTGCAGGTGCAAAAGAATTGCATTGAAAGTGAGTGAGTGAAAATAGGGAGAGTCTGGGTTGTTCACAAAATAACACTTTAATACTCCTTGCTTCAAGGTCATTCGTTCAAATCCAATTTCCACCGCCAAACGCCTGCATCTTACTGTTGTAAACAGTCCCTCAACAGAATAAGGCATTGGACCAAATCGGTCGATCATTTCATCATGAAATCGGGAAAGTTCATCCTCATTTCTAGAATTATCTAATCTCGTATACAAGTTTAATCGCTCTGCAATCTGATCTACATAATGATCAGGAATTAAAATTTCAAGATCCGTATCGATTGTACAATCATTTACAAAATCATCTTGTTTACTAATTTCATCTTTAAAGACATCTTTAAATTCTGTTCTTTTTAATTCACGTATGGCCTCATCGAGTATTTTTTGATACATTTCAAATCCAATTTCAATCATGAAACCACTTTGTTCACCACCCAACATGTTACCGGCTCCACGAATATCCAGATCGCGCATGGCTATTTGAAAACCACTACCTAACTCGGCATGTTGCTCTAATGTTTGCAAGCGTTTTCTTGAATCAGGCGGAAGTACGCTGATTGGCGGAGCCATCAGGTAACAAAATGCTTTTCTGTTACTTCGTCCAACCCTGCCTCTAAGCTGGTGCAAATCACTTAATCCAAATTGATGCGCATTGTTGATGATAATGGTATTGACATTGGCGATATCCACGCCGCTTTCTACAATATTGGTACAAACCAAAACATCATATTTTTTATGGATGAAATCGAATATGCGTTCCTCCAATTCATGTCCCTCTAATTGTCCGTGTGCAAACCCGATACTCAAATCAGGACAAAGGCTTTTAATTAATTGTGACATTTCTGAAAGTCCATTCACCCGGTTGTGGATGAAAAAAACCTGGCCCCCTCTTTCAGTTTCAAAGTAGATGGCGTCTCTGATTTGGTCTTCATTAAACACCATAACTTCTGTCTGGATAGGCTGTCTGTTGGGCGGTGGTGTATTAATTATACTGAGGTCGCGAGCACCCATCAAGCTGAATTGCAATGTGCGTGGGATGGGGGTTGCCGAAAGAGTTAGACAATCAACATTGGTTTTGATGGTTTTGATTTTTTCTTTGTGTGCAACACCAAATTTTTGCTCCTCATCAATAACCAATAGTCCCAAATCCTTGAATTTAATGTCTTTAGACAACAAAGCATGTGTTCCAATAATGATGTCAATTTTACCTTCTTCCAATTTTTTAAACGTCTCTTTCTTCTCTTTGGCAGATTTAAATCGGTTGATAAAATCAACAGTAACTGGCAAGTCTTTTAATCGCTCACTGAAGGTCTTGTAATGCTGATAAGCCAAAATGGTTGTAGGCACCAATACAGCAGCTTGTCTTCCATCAATACAAGTTTTGAATGTTGCTCTTACAGCAACTTCAGTTTTTCCAAATCCAACATCCCCGCAGACCAGACGGTCCATTGGGTGCGGACTTTCCATATCTTTTTTTACATCCGCTACTGCCCTGCTTTGATCTGGCGTATCCTCATACATGAATGATGCTTCAAGCTCAATCTGCATGTAATTATCCGGACTGTGTGCAAATCCTTCCTGGGCTTTTCTTTCTGCATATAACTTAATCAAATCAAAGGCAATCTCTTTCACCCTTCCCTTTGTCTTTTCCTTCAGTTTTACCCAAACATCACTGCCTAATTTATTTACTTTAGGAACATGCCCTTCCTTGCCTGTGTACTTTGAGATTTTATGTAGCGAATTGATGTTCACATATAAAATATCATTGTCACGGTAAATGATACGGACCGCTTCTTGGGTTTGACCGCCATTCTGAACTTTTTGTAACCCACTAAATACACCAACCCCATGATCAATATGCACCACAAAATCACCAGGCTGCAATTCTTTGAGTGCCCTTAGAGTGATTGCTTTACTCTTGTTGTAGGCTTGTTTAATTTTGTATTTGTGGTAACGCTGAAAAATTTGGTGATCGGTATACACCACCACCCCATGGTCGTTGTCTATAAATCCTTGATGAACTGCATAAGGCACAGGTACAAACTGAATTTCAGATTTGAGGTCGGAGAAAATGGAATACAACCTTTCCAGTTGTTTTGGGTTTTCTGAAAAAATATAAATCTGCTTTTGCAGCGCTTCATGCGCTTTTAGATCTTTAATTAAAATTTCAAATTGTCTATTAAACGAAGGCTGAGGAGAAGATTGAAAAATAAAAACAAAAGATGGATTTTTCATTGAAGCAACCCCTGTCATTTCAACAACCGTTTTGTTGTTTAATTCTTTTTCAAAATTAGCTGCGGAAGTGAAATCAGCCACCCCCACTTCTACCTGCTTATCTTCAGCATCAATTGGACCTTTGTGAAAATTGTTTTGCTCAAAAAATAACTTTAGGTTGTCCTCTTGATCTCGATATCGATCCAGAATCAATTGCCAATTTGTTGTGTAAACGATGGTATTTTTAGGTAGCAAATCAAAGAAATCCACCTTCAAGTCAGATGAATAATTTGCATCCGCATTGGGAATAATATTAACCTGCAGGAGTTTTCGTTCACTCAATTGGGTTTCAGGATCAAAAATTCGGATTGAGTCCACTTCTTGTCCAAATAATTCAACCCGATAGGGTTTTTCGTTCCCAAAAGAATAAATATCAAAAATACCCCCTCGCATAGCAAACTGTCCGGGTTCATATACAAAGTCAGTCCTTTCAAAACCATAAGAAACCAGTTTCTGCATCAACACATCCGTATCCAATTTGTCATTCACTTTGATGGAGATGATGTTGGAGGAAAGGGAAGCAGCATCAGCCACTTTTTCAATAAGTGCCTCAGGGTAAGTAACTATAATTTTTTTATTTCCGCCTGTTGCTAGCCTGGTTAGTGCCTCGGTCCTGAGCATAACATGACTACTGCTCTGTATTTTAAAATTCTTATTGGTTTTGAAAGAGGAGGGAAAATAAAATAAATCAATTGGCGCAACCAATTGTTCTAGGTCGTTAAATAAATAAGCCGCCTCTTCAGCATCTTCCAAAATAAGCAAGTGGTTATATCCGACTAACTTCGAGTTGCTGCAGAGGGCGCTAAAAAGAAATGATTTTAAGGACCCTGAAATACCTTTTGTGACAATTTGTTGGGGGCTAGGCAATAGGAGTTTGTCCGCAATCTCTAAAATGCGGGGGGATGTTGCATATTTTTCCAGTAGAAACTTCAAGTTCATGACTTCACTCCAGCTGTAAAGATACGGCTAACCTTGCGGTCTTCTAAGGTCATTTTATTATGACAGAAAAAATCAATCCTACGCCTAAAAATTGATTAATTTTGCCAATGAGAACGTAACCCATGAACAAAAAAAGTCAATTGATTCTGCCCGTTGCCATAATCATGGCCTTCGTATCCTATCTGTATTTCCAACCCTCAAAAGAAGTGCCTCGAAATAAAAAAGACCTTACCATCCTCAACAAAGAAGAGGAAGGTGAAGAAATGGAAAAAGAAAATTCCAGAAGAAGGGCAGAATACGAATGGACCATACAAAGAAATCCAAAGACAGGTAAAATTCCAGAAGGGATAAGACAAAAAGAGTTGGAACTGTTGAAAATGCTGCCTATAAGAGCCAATGGAATTTTTAACGGGGGAATGACTTCCTTGTCAACAGACGTTCAACAAACAGGTGGAGCACAGAATTCTTATGGCGCAGTAGGTCCAAGTCAAAATGGAGGAAGAACCAGGGCTATTGCATATGACAAAAGATATGGTTCTACAACCATCGGAAATTTAAATAAAGTTATCATTGCAGGGGGTGTAAATGGTGGAATTTTCAGGACAACTGATGGCGGACTAAACTGGCGGTTTGTACATCCAGATGCAGAAGCAAGAAATATTTCTAGCTTGGCGCAAGATCCAAGACCCGGACAAGAAAATGTTTGGTATGCGGGAACTGGCGAGCCCATTGGTGCTTCCGCTGGATATCCTACTGGTTATATTTTTGGAAATGGTATATTAAAATCGATAGATAACGGTGCAACATGGACCAAACTCTCTATCACCAATGTGGTAGATCAAACACAATTTATATCCGAATGGAACTTTATTCATAAAATAGCCATTCATCCTATAACAGGTGATGTTTATGCTGCCACACATAGAAGAATTGTAAGATCTAGAGATGGTGGTCTAAGTTGGGCAACTGTTTTTCAGTCCACAACCAATGTTCCTACTTTGGCAGTAGGAGGAATAGCAGATTTGCTGATCTCAGGGACTGGCAGCAAAATTATAGTGGGGATGTCTGGTAGAAACGCAGATCCGAGTTTAGCAGGTGTGTTTGTTTCTTCAACTGGTGAGCCAGGTACCTTTTCAAGAATTGCAGGTGGAAACTTAGGTGCCCCTGACTATGTTACAGGGTGGAAAACATACAACAATGCGCAAGACCAATCGGATGAATTTATTGCCGGTTGGGGAAGAATTGTGATGGCCTTAGCGCCTTCCAACGAGAACATCCTTTATGTAATGGTTGAGAATACAGACCTTGCATCAGACAGTAAACCAGAAGCAGATCTTTTTAAATGCGATATGACAAACCCAACTTTGGTTTGGTCAAACCTTACCAATAACCTCGTTGCGCAAAGAAATTCTCCAAGGGTTGGTGTTTCAACAAAATATTTTGAATCACAGGGTGCTTACAACATGATGCTAGCCGTGCACCCTACCAATCCAAATATAGTTCTTGCTGGAGGTGTTAACTTATTCAGATCTACCGATGGTTTTAGTACCAGAGCCAATGTTCGTTTTATAGGTGGCTTAGAATCAGGAAATACTTATACTGACAATCTGGGTACAAGTCATGTCGACAATCATGGCTTCTCTTTTGAACCCGGAAACCCCAATAAGGTATTAATCAGCTCTGATGGTGGAATTGGACAGATTGAAAATATTACACTTACAAATGTAGTTTGGAACTTCTTTAACGCAGATGCCAACACTACTTTTAATTCACAATTCCAAACACTACAGTATTACCATGTGGGAATTGACCCTACCCCAGGTTCCAGAAATTTCTATGGAGGCGCACAAGACAACTCTACCACCTTCAGAGATCGCTCGGGTTTATTTGGTAACCTTTTAGTTGATACTAGCGACCATTACGTTATTTTAGGCGGTGATGGTTGTCAGGTTGGAATGACCAAAAAAAATGGAGCTGGCAAACAATTCCTTTTTTGTGCGGCTCAAAATGGACAGTTTTATCGAGCCAATCTTCCACCACTTGCGACTAATGATTATACACTAGTAAAACCTGAAAATGCAGGAGAAGGTCTTTTTATCACCTATTTCCATTTAGACAACGACAATACAGACCTACTCTATTACGCAACAGAAGACACATTATATAGAACAAATAGTTCAACAACCGTTACACCTTCCACCTGGACGTTAATGGACAGTGTACATCCCAAAGTATTTGGAGATATATATTCCCTAGAAACCACAAAAGGAAACTACTCCACATTCAACCATCTTTTTATTGGAACTGGTGCAGGTAGGGTTTATAAAATCAGAGATCCGCAATCTCTAACTAGTCAGGTTGTAGAAATTACTCCGCCTGGTATGGCAGCTGGTTCTGTCGTTAGGGATATTGCTGTTAATCCAAGAAATCAAGACACCTTGATGCTTGTTGTTTCAAACTATAATGTTCAAAGTATATTCTGGACAGGCAACGCAACAGCAGCTCAACCAGAATGGCAATTGATTGAAGGAAACCTGTCAACACCATCTATCCGGTCATGTGAAATCATTGCCAAAACAACAGGCATTGAATATTATGTTGGAACCTCCATTGGCTTGTTTAGCACAAGACAGATCAACGGATCAACTACTGTCTGGTACAGAGAAACTGCCCCTTCAGGAACTACCGCAGCGATGATGAATGGAGCGATTGTTAGCTCATTGGCAAGCAGATGGGCAGACAATACATTGGTTATTGGAACCCATGGCAATGGCATGTTTGCTACTGGCCCTTTGGGTAATCCAGTTACTGTAGTTACCTCTGTTTTCAACCCAATTAGAAACAATACCAACTTCATTAAGAATGTATACCCAACTGTTACAAGAGATATTGTGAAATATGATATAGGCAATATGTATACCATTAAAAAAATGTCCATGCAAGTTGTAAGTCTATCTGGTGCCACTGTAATTAGGAGAGACATTCCCTACCAATCGGGTACCATAGACCTTAGCAATTTGCCATCAGGCGCCTATATTGTTACCATAACAAGCAACGACAGAAAATACCAGTCGACGAAAAAAATTATCAAAAATTAAATACCCAAAGCCGGCACCACCGGCTTTTTTCTTATGTATTGGATTGGTAAAATTATAGGCGCACTCTTGCATCCAATTTTTTGGATCTTTTTTTTATTACTCACGGCTATTGTGATAAAAAACGAGCAGATAAAAAAAAGATTATTGGTTTTGCTCCTCTTTACTTTTCTTTTCTTCACCAACATTTGGATCATCACCAACATCATGACTCCTTTCCATGACCCACCAAATCCTATGGAAACCAATGAGGTTTATGAAGCAGGAATTGTGTTGGGTGGGATAACCAGTTATGATAGAAAAAGTAGAGAAGGATACTTCAATATCTCATCAGACAGGTTCATACAAACTGCCTTACTGTACAAGAAAGGGCACATCAAAAAAATTATTGTATCCGGCGGACAAAACGAAATGCTTAAAGAAGATGATTTTTCTGAATCTGCTTTTATTAAAAAAAATCTAGTGGACTTGGGTATTCCCAATGAAGATATATTTATTGAAGAAGCATCCAGAAATACAATAGAGAATGCACAATACTGTAAAGCAATTTTGAAGCAACTTGGATTAGAGAAAAAACCAATTGTCCTTATCACATCTGCCTTTCACATGCAGCGCGCAAATGCAATATTCAAGAAACAAGGTATAGCAACCAGGACCTACCCCTGTGCATTAAGCATACTTCCAGGTTCTGGTAAATTCAAACCACATTACCTCATTCCCTCCACAAAAGCAATGGATTGGTGGGGTACTTTTCTTAAAGAAATGGTGGGCCGTGTTTATCTATCTTTCAGCAACTAAATTTTGCCCTTGATGAATTGAGCCAATCCATCAATTGGAATTCTCTCCTGCTTCATGGTATCTCTATATCGAATGGTTACCGTTTGATCCTCTTTAGTTTGGTGATCAATGGTAATACAAAATGGCGTTCCCAATGCATCCATTCGGCGGTACCTTTTTCCAATGGTATCTTTTTCTTCATAGAAGCAATAGAATTCATTTCTGCAGGTGGCCATAATTTCTTTGGCAATTTCAGGTAATCCTTCTTTTTTCAACAGTGGCAAAATGGCCAACTTTATTGGAGCAAGTTTTGCAGGAATTTTTAGCACTACTCTGCTGTCTTCCGAACCATCTTCTTTGTTCCATTTTTCTTCTTGGTAAGCATGACAAAGTGTAAGTAAGAACATTCGATCCAATCCAATTGAGGTTTCAATTACGAAGGGCACATAGTTCTGATTAATTTCTGGATCAAAATACTGTAGTTTTTTACCACTGTATTGTTGATGACTTTTAAGATCGAAATCTGTTCTACTGTGAATGCCCTCTACTTCTTTCCAGCCAATTGGAAATGCAAATTCAATATCAACAGCAGCATCGGCATAATGCGCCAACTTTACATGGTCGTGGTAACGGTAGTTCTCAGCTGGAAAGCCAAGTGAAGTATGCCATTTCATTCGCTCTTCTTTCCAGTAGGCATACCATTCTTTTTGGGTGCCAGGGCGGATGAAAAACTGCATTTCCATTTGCTCAAATTCGCGCATGCGAAAAATAAATTGACGGGCTACAATTTCGTTTCTAAATGCTTTCCCCACTTGAGCGATGCCAAATGGAATTTTCATTCTTGCAGTTTTCTGTACGTTAAGAAAATTGACAAATATACCCTGAGCCGTTTCCGGCCTTAGATAAATTTCGGTGGCATCTTCAGCAACTGACCCTACCTGTGTAGAGAACATCAAGTTAAATTGACGCACTTCAGTCCAGTTACACGTATTACTTACACTACATTTTATTTTATGTTCATCTATCATTTGCTTCAAACCCGCAAAATCATTCTCAGCCAAAAGGCTTTCCATTTTTTGTACAAGTTGTTCAGCTTCAGTTTCTTTCCCTTCTTTTACCAATACATCAGCTGATGCTTCAATGAGATGGTCAACACGATACCGCTTTTTTGAATCTTTGTTATCGATCATTGGATCGCTAAAATTATCCACATGCCCCGAAGCCTTCCAGGTTGTAGGATGCATAAATATAGCAGTGTCTATTCCCACTATATTGTCGTGCATACGGGTCATGGCATTCCACCAAGCTTCTCTGATGTTCTTTTTTAACTCACTGCCCCATGGTCCATAATCATAGACAGCACTTAAGCCGTCGTAGATTTCGCTGGACTGAAAAACAAATCCATACTCTTTAGCATGGGATATAATTGCCTGAAATTTATTTGAATCATTCGCTACCATAGTGTGCAAAGATAATAAAACAGCGTTATGCGTTGGTGCAGATATACAATTGGTTGAAAAATCTCTACTTCAGTTTTTCATTTTGCTGATGCCTTTCAGCATCTCGCTTGGTTTTTTTATCGATATTTTGCTGTAATGCCGTGGTTAGATCCACTCCAGTCTGGTTGGCCAAGCAAATAAGGACCCAAAGTACGTCTGCCATTTCATCTGGCAAGGTATCCGCCGACTCATTGTTTTTAAAGGATTGATCCCCATACTTCCTAGCCATAATTCTAGCCAATTCACCTACCTCTTCTGTGAGAATAGCCATGTTGGTCAATTCGTTAAAATAACGAACCCCAATTGTTTTTATCCAGTTGTCCACCTGCAATTGTGCCTCTTGTATTGTCATTATTCTTTATTTTTTGTGTCAATAATTATGGTAACCGGACCATCATTTAAGATTTCAAGTTTCATATCCGCTCCAAAAACTCCAGTTTTTATTGGCTTACCCAAATCTTGCTCCAACTGTTTTTTTAATTGCTCATAGAGCGGTATTGCAAAGTCAGGCTTAGATGCTTTAATGTAAGAGGGTCTATTTCCTTTTTTTGTAGAAGCATGCAAGGTGAATTGGCTTACCAATAAAAGCTCGCCAGAAATATCTTTTAGGGATAGGTTCATAATACCCTGATTATCGGCAAAAACCCTCAATTGCACCAGCTTTGCTGATAGCCATTGCACATCTTCAAAATGATCGGCATCTTCAATACCCACCAACACCATTAAACCAACTTCAATTTTCCCAACCAAAGCATCATCTACGCTCACTGAAGCCCTTGTAACTCTTTGAACTACTGCACGCATCTTGGATAAATTAGTTGGTGTAAAAATAGGAAATGGTGTGTGAGTTACACAAAGACATTGCATAACCCTTAATTTTGGCAAAAGAAAAAGAATTGGCAGGCATAAGACAACTTGCAAATCAGACCATTTGGTATGGCCTCAGCAATATTGTGGGCAGGTTCATCAATTACCTACTTACCCCAATACTCACTTATATATACGCTTCTGCGGATTATGGTGATATTTCCATCTTATTTGCTACAGCGGCTTTCCTGAATATTGTTTTTACGTATGGGATGGAAACCTCCTATTTTCGGTTCACGCAGACTGAGGAGCAACAAAAAGTATTCAATACTACCTTTAGCATGTTGCTGATCACAACAACTACCTTATTGCTGTTGTTGCTGTTCCCGATCCAACACATTGCAGACATAATGCAACTCAGCACCCATCCAGAGTGGCTGATTTATGTAGTGGTGATTGTTGCCTTAGATACATTTGCTGTTATTCCCTTTTCTAAACTAAGGCAAGACGGTAAACCCAAGAAATTTGCTGCAATTAAGCTCTTAAATATTTTTATCAATATGTTCTTTGTAATCTTCTTTCTCTATTTCTGCAAAGAAGATTATGAATCTGGGAAGCAAACTTTTTTTGCATCACTTTATAACCCGAATATCGGAATTGGGTATGTGTTTATTGCCAACCTCATCGCCTCCGCCGCAACATTGTTGATGCTGCTGAAAGAATTCTCCCATTTTGAGATCAGTCTAAATAAAAAATTGATCAAAGAGATTTTTATCTACTCTACACCCCTCATTATTGTTGGTTTTGGCGGAATTATAAATGAGACAATCGACAGGTTCATGATTGTTTATCATTTTAACGGAACCTCTGAAGAAGCCAGATCTGCAAATGGTATTTATAGTGCCAACTATAAATTGGCCGTTTTGATTGTGTTGTTTATTCAAACTTTTCGGATGGGAGCAGAGCCCTACTTTTTCAAACAATCTACCAAAGACAATGCCAGAGCAACTTATGCAAGAATTATGCATTTTTTTATCATTGTTTGCAGTTGTTGTTTTCTAGGGGTTGTTTTGTTTCTCGATATCTGGAAACATTTCATGGGCATCAACAAACATCCAGAATATTTGCAAGGGTTATTCATTGTGCCTATTCTTATGCTGGCCAAAATATTCTTAGGCATCTACTATAATTTATCTGTCTGGTACAAACTCACCAACAAAACATCCATTGGCGCTATTATTACATTGATTGGTGCTGCTCTCACGGTATTGGTCAATTTTTTGTTGATTCCGTATTTGGGTTATCTGGCTTGCGCAATTGCAACAGTAGTTTGCTATGGAAGTATGATGGTGATTAGTTATATACAAGGACAAAAACACTACGCTATTCCTTACGATATTAAAAGTGCATTCTTTTATATATCAATAGCACTTCTGTTTTTTATAGTACACTATGGTGTACGCTCATTACATGTTGAAGTAATTTGGCTTCACTTCTTGGGTACAGTCCTATCGCTAAGCTATATGTTGATTGTACTCAAAAAGGAGAAAAAGGAATTAATTAAAATTCCCATCTTAAATAGGGTGTACAAATCCAGTCTTAAGCCTTAACAAAAGGATTGTGTATTTTTTCATGCCCGATTGTTGTGGGCAATCCATGACCAGAATAAACTATGGTCTCATCAGGCAACGTATATAGTTTTTTTAGTATGCTGTTAACCAAGGTACCCGGATTTGCCCCTGGCAAATCCGTTCTTCCTACACTTTCCCTAAAAAGCACATCCCCCGCAATAACAAACCCTGAGTTGGGAAAATAAAAACTAATGCTGGCAGGTGAATGACCTGGTGTGTCAAGGATCTGGACGGTTTCATTACCAAAAACAAAGGTAGGTTGGTCCTTCACCATGTGAAGGGGTCCTGCATAGTTATCAAAGGGTATATTCCACATTAGTCCACTTTCTGGAGCCCTTTCCAATACTTTTTTCTCCCCTTCATGAATGTATAGCTCGAGTCCGAAGGTTTCGTAGACAAACTTATTTCCAAAAACATGGTCCAAATGACAATGGGTATTCCACAATTGAACTGGTTTTAGTCCGGTTTCTGATATATAATCAACCAGTGCATCCCTTTCATTATCAAAATAACATCCAGGATCAAAAATTAGGCAGTTTTTTTGGTCGTCATACACCAAATAAGTGTTCTCCTGTAAAGGATTAAACTGAAAAATTTTAACGTTTGCCATTGGCTCGATTTCTTGGTTAAATGCTTTAATTTTAGACTTCGCAAAGGTATCCAATCATATTGAATCAACAGCGCATGCGAAAATCACTCTACGCAATCATTGCCTTTGTATTTATTGCCCTGCAAGCAACAGCGCAGGTGAGTACTGTTGAATTTGGTAAAAACAAGGTTCAGTACAAAAAAATCAGTTGGAAATATTACCAAACCAGAAACTTCAATACGTATTATCATGATGGAGGTTTGTCGCTTGGTAAGTTCGTGGCACAAGTTGCGGAAGAAGAATTGAGTGCAGTAGAGGAATTTGTTGAATACGGATTGCAGCGCAGGGCCAATATTGTTATCTATAACAGTTTTACAGATTACAGACAATCAAATATAGGACTGGGGATAGATTGGCAAAATACAGGAGGGGTAACCAAGCTGGTAAACAATAAAATGATCGTTTTCTATAACGGCAACCTTAATGAACTTAGGATAAGAATAAGACAGGGTATTGCGCAGGTCTTGGTTGAAAACATGCTTTTTGGTGATGACCTTGGAGAATTTGCGAGCAACCAAGCACTGCTCGATTTGCCAAAATGGCTAACCGATGGTTATGTGGCTTATGTTGGTGAAAGTTGGAGCCCTACATTAGACGATCAGTTGAAATCTGCCTTGCTTTCAGGCAAATACAAAACCTTTTATCAATTTGCTTTTGCACAGCCACAATTGGCAGGTCATTCATTTTGGAGATTTATTGGCGAAAAATACAATAAAGACAACATCACTTATTTCCTTTATTTGTCGCGCATCTACAAAAGCCTGAACGCAGCAAGTTTAAAGATTACAAAACAAAAATTCAAAGACTTGCTGAAAGAATTCATGCAAGTAGAATCTGATAAATATTTGGATGACACCAGAGGAAGAAGAAACCTTCCAAAAGGAAATATAGTAGCCATTGAAGAAAAAAGTACAAGAGAAGATTTCTATAGTTTCCAAGCCAACCCCATTGCAAGAAACAATACCTATGCAATGGTTCAGTACAAAAAGGGTATTTATAGGGTCGTTTTTGAAGACCTCTCCGAAAAAAGAAAAATCCTTTTAAAAGCTGGTGTTTTGAATTACCAAGACGAGCTGAACCCCAATTACCCTATTCTGGCATGGGACCCCAAAGGATCAAGGATTTTGGTGATCTACACGGATGAAGGTAAAATCAAAATGTTTATTTATGATATTGTGTCTAGGATCAAAACCAACAAGCAAACTCTAGATGAATTTCAACAGATTCAGGATGCTAAATTTATGTTGGATAACAATACGCTGGTGTTGAGTGCTGCAAAAAATGGACAAACCGATATTTTTGTCTATAAGATCAATGAGAGAAAAACAGAACAAATCACCAATGATGTGTACGATGATCTTGACCCTTCCTTTGCGGCTTTTCCAAACAAGAATGGTATTTTATTTTCGTCCAATAGACCTTCTGCAAATGCTTTAAAAGCGGATACAGCAATTGCTTCGAGAAACAACTTCAATGTTTTTATGGTTGACAACTGGACGAAAAGTGAGTTCAGACAAATTACCATGCTCACCAATCAAGCAATGGGACAAGCCAGGTATCCTTTGCAGTACAATGTAAATCACTTCACCTTTGTAAGTGATGCAATAGGAATTGGTAACCGATATGCTGGTTTCTTCACTACGAAAAGAGCAGGACTTGATACCATCTACCGAATTGGAGATGATGTACTCAGAAATCCTGATAGAAAAGAATTGGATTCTACATTAAAGGCTTGGGAAAAAACCACGCCAGATTCAATAGGTTATATTTCCATTACCAATGACAGCACCTATGTTTTCCCCATAACCAACTACCAAAGCAGTTTGCAAGAAACTCGAGGTGCAGGTGACAATAACCAAGTAAGTGAAGTAAGACAAGAAGGTGATTTGAAATTCTTATACAAGCTAAAGATCAATGAAGCAGTACTCCTAAAAAGGAACATCAATGTTAAGCCAACTGCTTACATCAAAGAATTGATGGAGGAAGAACGTAAGAAAAAAACAAAAGCTACAGTATACCAACAAGAATTGTTGCCAACAACACAAGGAGAGAAAAAATCAGCCCTGTTTCAAACAGAATTTGATCACGAAAACAAAGAATCTACACCAATACTTAAAACCGAGGAACTCATTAGCGAGAAGGAAGATGTAATTAAAAAAGCAAAGCTATACGACTACAAACTTAAGTTCGGATCAGATTATATTGTTTCAGGATTTAATAATTCAGTCCTGGTAAACAGATACCAACCTTATGGTGGTGGAGCTGGTCCCATTTATCTTGCCAATACAAATAACCTCAATGGTATTCTGAGAATGGGAATTTCAGATTTGATGGAGGACAAGAAATTTATTGGTGGTTTCAGACTAGCATCAAACCTAAGAGACAATGATTACCTCGCTTCTTTTCAGAACTTAAAACGGAGATTGGACTGGGGTTTAACCTATTACAGAAGTAATCAAGAATCGTATCCGATCTATGACTTTACAGATATTAAGTCGCAACTACGAAACAGAATGGCCTCCAACCTCTTCCAATTCAATGTTAGCTATCCATTCAATGAAGTAAAAAGCATAAGAGCATCACTTGGTTATAGAAGCGACCGCGCTGTTATCTTTTCAGATGCCAATTTTACCCCAACATTGGGTATGCCCGATACAGTATTGAAATATGGACTATTGAGACTTGAGTATGTACACGACAATACCATTTATCCCACACTCAACATTTGGAATGGACTGCGCTATAAAATTTACACAGACATCAATTCACGACTGGTCAACCGCAAAAGCAATGGTAGCTTTATGTTTAATGTAGGTGGTGATCTTCGCTACTACTACCCTATTTTCAGAAACTTCATTTGGGCGGGTAGGGCTTCTGCAGACTTCTCATTTGGCTCGGAAAAACTCATCTATTATCTAGGTGGTGTAGATGGTTGGCTCTCCCCAAAATTCAACAATGGGGTTGTACCTGCACCCGATCAAGACTATGCATTTCAAACCTTAGCATTGAACCTAAGGGGCCACAAACAAAATATTGCCAACGGCAACAACAACATTGTATTGAATTCAGAATTCAGGCTACCTCTGTTGGCTACCTTTATCAACAGACCCATCAACAATGCTTTTTTAAGAAATCTGCAATTGGTTCAATTCACAGATTTAGGAGCAGCGTGGAATGGAAAGTTTGATCAACTAAGACGCCCATCAGAAGTATATGGACTCCCTCCAGTACAAGTAATCATCAAATCAGGTGGTGTTGGTCCTTTTGTTGGTGGATATGGTTTGGGAGCCAGAAGTACACTGCTGGGATACTTCTTAAGAGTAGACGCAGGGTGGCCGATGGGTGTCTTCTTTAGTGGTAAGCCTCAGTGGTATTTGGCACTTGGACTTGATTTTTAATTTATTTACTCAAAGAGGGTTTTCCAAATTTTAACTCTTTCAACCTTAGCAGATAACCTCCACCTCCATTTTTACTTTTCAGGTACACAACATATAAATTATCATACTCGTTATCTGGAATTTCTTTTTTTGAAGGAACCAACTCCAATTCTTGAACCATTTTTAAAACTGTATTGCTGTGCCCAACAACCAATGCATTCTCACCAGATTCTAGAAGTGAATAAAGAAACTTAGGCATGGTATCCTGTGCATATTGACCAATAGGAATTGACAAGAAGGTTGCAAGTGGCTTGGCAGTTGAAATTGTTCTTAGTGTATTTGTAGAATAAATTCGTTTTATTTTTTTCTTTTCAAGTAGATTTTTTAAATCCAAAGCCCTTTGCTCGCCCTCAGCTGAAAGTGGTGGATCAACTTTTACAGTCAATGACTTTTCTCCATGTCTTACAAAATATATTTTAGCGGAACTACACGAAAAAAATATATGCCCCATTAATATAACAAGTAGTAAAGTTCTAAGTTTCATTTTAATGATTTAGATACTAAGTTAGTATAAATGCACATCTGACTTTGTTATAAACCTCAGAGTTTACAAGGTTAACCCTCAGTATTGGAAAAAACACACGAACTAATTTTGTTTGCTCCAAGCGCATTAAAACTTGTTCAGTAAGTACCCATTTATAAGAATTGTCATCCCTTTCATTTCAGGTATACTGTTGTGTCCATCTCTTTCAATTCATGTTATCTACATACTGATTGGTTTGGTATTTACCGTATCTGTGATTGGGGAATTGATGCCAGCACCCCTCAAATGGAAGCACCGGTACTTATCAGGATTAATTCTCCAACTACAGATTTTATTGCTCGGAATCTGTGTTACGAGCCTGATGGATTTTGAAAAAAAAGAATTCTCACAAAACGCTCTACTCATGTCAAGTGTAATTAAACTTGATCATGAAGGAAAAAAGTATAACAGATATATTTCAA
>CAMDFC010000027.1 GCA_945897185.1 Chitinophaga pinensis
CGTTGAAGACATCAATGCTGCACTGGGACTCAGTAAGAAATCATTGGAGATACAAAAGAAAATTAGAACTGAAACCATCAACCGTATCAACCATAGATTCAAAATCATCTTTAATACTGGAGATAATTTAATCGAAAGAATCCGATTAGAAGAGGATAGAAGGTATTATAAATACATCATTAGCGAAGAGAAGGGTAAAAAAGCGTTGCGAATTTAGCCATTCACCAATCTGTCACCTTTGAAGATAGGTAAGACATTTGCACCATCAGCAGTCAGACAATAACGGATGTCTTTTTCTAAACCATAATTCGTTAGTCTGTGATAATGTGTTGCTCCTCTATCACGCATAAAGGCATATCGATCTTCACCTGCTTCAAGAAATAAATTCTCGGCCATCTTGGAAGAATCACAATGCATTGTAAAATGGTCTTTAATTCTATTGATCACTGCTCCTGCAAACAAAGTGTCTTCCATGTTTACCCTGTCTTTCCAAGCCGCACATCCCAACAATACATTTTTCTCTGTCTTTAACAAATGTTCACAAACAGCAGAGAGATTCGGAAAAGAACCTGTGATGATTTCAGGTGCTCCATTGTCTAAGGCCATGTGCAAAAACTTAGTACCATTGGTAGTGGTCAACACCAATATTTTATTTTCTACAAACGAACGAGGATACTCAAAAGGTGAATTACCATAGCTCAAACCATCAGCCACTTTCCCATCTCTTTCACCCGCCGTTATACCACCCATCTCATTTCCCAATTCTATACAACGCTGTACAGTAGAAACTGGTATCACACAAGATGCACCATTATGAAGTGCTGTGGCAATTGTAGAAGTTGCACGCAACACATCTATAATCACCACTACGCTATTGGTTACATCATATAAGTTTAATAAAGCAGGGGAGAGGCAGGTAAATAAACTCCGTTCTTTTGAACTCATCGAGAAATTATTTAACAAATGGAAGTTGTACAACGACAGCCTTCATTTGTTTGTCGCGTATATCTACAAAAATTTCAGAACCGATTGTCGCAAAATCACTCAACACATATCCCATACCAATTCCTTTGTTGAGGGTAGGCGATTGTGTTCCAGAAGTAACGCGACCAATTAAATTACCTTCAGCATCACGAATGATATAATCGTGACGAGGAATAGCGCGATCGGTCATTTCAAAACCGACCAACTTCTTTTCAGTCCCGGTCTCTTTTTGTTTCTTTAAAAATTCAGAAGCAGTAAACGTCTTGTTCAATTTGGTAATCCAACCCAATCCAGCTTCGTAAGGTGTTGAATAATCATCAATGTCATTACCATACAAGCAATACCCTTTCTCCAATCGTAAAGTATCTCTCGCTCCTAAACCAACTGGCTTAATACCGTATGCAGCACCTGCTTCAAAAATGGCATTCCAGATTTTTACAGCATGATCGCCTTCGTTTTCAAAATAAATCTCAACACCACCTGCGCCAGTATAACCTGTCGCGCTTACCAAAACATTATCAACCCCGGCAAATTTCCCTTTAGAAAAAGTATAATACTTCATATTGAGGATGTCCATATCAGTGAGTGTCTGCAATGCTTTGGTGGCATTCGGACCTTGTACCGCCAATAGACAAGTTTTTTCGGATATGTTGTGCATCTCTACACTACCATCGTTAAACTGCATGATCCATTCCCAATCTTTTTCAATATTGGACGCATTCACCACGAGCATATATACTTTATTTTGCTCAACACAATACACCAACATATCATCAACAATTCCTCCATTTTCATTGGTCAGACAACTGTATTGCGCTTGTCCGTTTGTCAGTTTGGATGCATCATTTGAACCTACTTTTTGGATCAATGCCAATGCATGCTCACCTTTAAGGATGAATTCACCCATATGACTCACATCAAAAACGCCCATATTGTTCCTTACGGTATGGTGTTCATCATTGATACCAGAATAAGAAATTGGCATATTATAGCCGGCAAATTCGGCCATCTTGGCCCCAAGGGCCAGGTGCAAATGGGTAAATGGAGTTGATTTCATGTATGCAATATAAATAAAAGGGACCAAGCCCCTTTTATTACATTCCCACTTTCAACAAATTAATGGCCCCAAACAGGAGTCGCCTACTTCTGGAAGGCGAGGAAAAAACATTTTGTTCCTGCTCGGCATTCTTTTCGATTATTGGACGATCAGGTGGGGTTGGTGGTGTAGGCGGTTTAGGTAAAAATGTATTTAGATTAATATTAATGGAAGTATCGCCATCTTTAACCCTTATATCAATCTCTTTAATATCAATTCCATTATTCTGAATCTCATTTTTAAATTTATTCATCATTTTATCCAAACGCTCATCTTCACTTAATTCTTCCTTATTCTTTTTCTCTATGCCATCGGCTTTCATGATGTACCATACTCCTGGTCTCCATGAATCATCTTCATCATCATAATCCTGATCAATATTGATATTTAATCCGCGGGCTCCACTTCTAACAGAATACCAACTTAGCTCATCCGCTCTTTTATCAATGTATACTTCTTTTCCAACTGGGACTTGAACTTTTACCAAGACTTGTTGGTTTCTGAATTTTAAATCAGTTGTGATTGGAAAAGCAAATGGCAATAGTAGAATACTGTCTTGCTGACTTACAGTGTAACTTATTTTTTCTGCATATCCTTCAGCCAAAGCTGGAGAAGAGGATCTTGCACGTTTTATTAAGGTTACATGGAAGAAACTATCATTACTTTTCTCAATCTTCACGCGAATATTTGAAACCAATAAAGAATCTTCATTTTTGGAAATCAATAGTCCGCCTTTATTTTTATAATCACCAAAATCATCATCCCAATCCAAGTCCAATGGATAATAATTGCCGTTTACTGCCTTGAATTCAATTTTTAACTTATTAGCACTCGGCTGAACAATAGCTACTTCTTCCTTAATGTTACCAGGTCTTTTGAACTGCTTAGAAACAGTGGCTACAAGCATAATCAAAGCTACCCAACCTATAGCCCACAATGATCCAAGCATAATTCCGATTGCATTTGATTTTGTTTTATGTCCTATAATTGCGCGTATCAACCATTGAACAATTGCAATTATTGGAACAAGAATAAATAAAATCAATGTGCCCCAAGCATACCACTGAATGGCATCACCATCAGCAATAAAGTTTTTCAATGGCATCAAGGCATTTGCAGCGGCACCCATACCAAAAGTTGCTACTACCAATGCAATTGCAATGATGCCAAATATAAACAAGAAGAGGATTTTAAACAGGGTTAGTATAAAGCGTAAGATTTTATTACCAATTTTTGTGGCAGCCGGATCAGCCTCAGCTCTAAATTTTTGACTAGATTCATTGATCTCTTTACCCCACTCATCTACTTTAGTCCCGATATTATTTTTCCATGTAGATGCATTATCCGTAAAGTTTTTCTTTACTCCTTGTAGCTCATCCTGCACTTTGTGTTTGATGGATTCAAGGTTAACAGTTTGTCCCTTCATATCTAATTTTTCAGAAGCAGTTACTGCTTTAGGCACCACAATCCAAAGTATGATATAAATCAAAAATATGGTCCCTGAAAAAGAAGCTGCTACTGGGAAAAAGAGAATTGTAAATGGAATTTTTGCAATGCCAATAACCAAGGGCAATGCAAAAATCAAACGTGGTATCCAAACAGCAATATTGAAATATTGTGCAATACCACTACATACGCCACCAATTACTTTTTGATCTGCATCACGGTAGAGTTTTCTGGTAACGGCAACTGGACTCAAAAATCTGGATGGTAAAATTGCCCATAATATTATGTAGAGTACAAGTCCAGTTCCAAAAGCACCAAATGCCAAGATTGCAAACAATACCCTTACTAGTGTTGTATCAATTTTCAAATACGCACCAATACCACTACATACGCCTCCCAACATTTTATCATTTGCGTTTCTAAACAAAGAACCCCTTGGTGAAGGATCATATTGATACTGCTGAGGTTGTTCTTTTTCAGTTGAAGAAGAATCACTGGTTTGCGCATCAAATGCCAATTCATCAAATTGTTCTGGTCTGCCCATGCTCGCAATAATTGCAGCAACATGCGCTTCACTGATGAAAGATTGTCCAGCTTTTAGCTTTTCACTAAACAGCTCTGCAATTCTGTTTTCGATGTCGTTGACGATTTCTTCTTTGCCATCTTCATTAGCAAAATAACTACGTAGACTATCGATGTATTTTTTTAACTCGTCATAAGCCGGCTCCTCAATTGGGATTACCCTACCTTGAAAGTTGATGTTTATTACCTTGTTCATAGCGATGTTTTGAAATTGATTAGATATCGGTTGTAGTTGACGGTTGTGGGTTATGGGTTGTGGGTTCTGGGTCTTCAGTTAACTTTTCGCTGCTCCCTGTTCCCTGTTCCCTATTTTCAGTTAACTGTTCGCTGCTCCCTTCTGCCTGTTCCCTCATCTCTGTTCCCTGTTCCCTATTTTCAGTTAACTCCCCTCCTATCCTAGGAGGGGCTCCGAGGCCAGCTTCGCTGGACGAGAGAGGGGTGGTATCAACTGTTCCCTGTTCCCTTATCCCTGTTCCCTCATTATTAATCACCCTCTCCACACCATCAGCCATCTGCCTCCATGTGCTATCGAGGTCTTTGTAAAAAGAAGCACCCTTTTCCGTCAGGGAAAAATATTTCCTGGGCGGCCCACCTGAACTTTCCACCCATCGGTAGCTCAACAGGTCCGCATTCTTCAATCTCGTTAATAAAGGATAAAGTGTTCCCTCTAGCAAATTGAGGTTGGCCTTTTTCATCTCTTCGATGATATCACTGGGATAGGCCTCGCCACGCTTAATGATAGACAGGATGCAAAATTCAAGCACCCCCTTCCGCATCTGGCTCTGTGTGTTTTCTATGTTCATTGCGCTGTTTTTAACGTGAATGATCACTAACAGCACAAAGGTATGGACTTTTATAATACTATGCAATACATAGTAGTATTTTTTTCACAGTACTTTAGAAATACCTGACTAAATGTATTTTTTCCTGACGGCCACCTATATAATAAAAGGTAGTTCCATCGTAAAATCCGTCTTCTTCGAGCATTATACGGATGTCTTTGCCCCATTCAGGGATAAAAGTAGAGGCATTCAGCTCTATAGAATAGGCAGTCCGGGGAAACAATTTGTAATCTCCACTACCTGGAACCCCTTGTTGCATATCCCACATTCCAATAGTCGGACCCGCTGCATGTCCGTGTACCCCAAGCGGATGGGTATAGATGCTTGGAACGATTCCTTCAGATTTTGCCTGTGCCAAAGCACCCAACAACATCTCATTGCCAGATCTTCCTGTTTTAAACTGGGAAGTCAGAATATCCTGTAGCCTATTTCCATTGGCAAATGCTTTCTTGATTGAAGCAGGCACATCGGTCTCACCAGGTTTCAACACATAAGCGTGTTGTTGAACGTCTGTATTCAATCTTAAATAAGTAATACCAAAATCCACATGCAGCAAATCGCCTGGTCTAACTACATCATCTTTTGGTCGGTTTGAAAAACTGCGCAAGTGCTCAAAGTTGGCGGTATCGTTTCTTTGGATGGCGACAGAAGGATGGAACCAAGTGGTTAATCCAAGTGAAGAAACTTTTTGTCTGAACCACCATACCAAATCATCGGTGGTTGTAACACCCGGCGTAATCACTTTCGCAGAAAATCCTTCAGCGATGATGTCGTGTGAAATTTTTACCAACTGAGGATAGAACTGCATCTCACGTTCAGTGCGCGTTTCTAGCCAAGCGACAGCCAAAGGTTCTGCACTTATTACTTTTTTCTTGAACGCATCCGGAAGGATGTTCATCAACATACCATGGTGTGTATGATCTAAACCATCTGCATGTCCGTAATCTTCAGAAATATTGATGGCAATTTTATTTGGATTGCGACTCACGATGATGTCCTTCAAAGCATCCCACTGATCAGGAAACTTATTAAGATCCCATGATGCTTTAATTGATTCACCAACATTGTATCTCGCGATCGCTAATTTTTCTAACTCTTTTTTCTTGGGGTCTTTGAAGAATACCAACATGGTTGTCCTTCTAGCAGAAAGCCATGTAGAAGGTAACATGGTCTTTAATACCGGATCTTCATTGTATTCTCTTGAAATCACCACCCACATGTCAATGCCCGTCCGCTCCATCAATTGCGGCAACAACACATTGAATCTTTCATTCAAGATTTCGTCTACTACACGCGATTGTTCTCGATCAGATAAAATTTGTGCATTAACTATTTGAAATGAAAATAGTGTTGTAAGAACCAATAGAAGTAGATTTCTCATTGCTAATATTTTTTAATATCAAAGTAGGATTAACCCTGTCCGCCCACTAAAATAATCTATAGCAAGGAAATTACTCAATACACTGAGTAATTTTACTCAACATACTGAGTAAAATCTAAATGGAGCTAGAGATAACCGTCTTCAAATTCCGGGATCTAAATGACTACTTACCCTGTATCTGTTCCCAAATTTGCTGCCAACTGTAGAACTGAAATGTCTTGTTATCGCTCATGGCAACAAATAAACCTCCTTTGAAACCTAGCAATTCGACTGAGGTTACATCTGAACCATCTGAATTATTGGTCGAAAAAGGAATGCGTTTTATCAATTGATGTTCATGTGGGTTGGTCGAAGAACCTTGTCGCGCATAAACATTAAACTTATTGGCTGATTGGTCTGAAACTAAAATATAACCTTCTTTGTCTGAGGTAGAAAAAATAGAGATGCCCTCATTGTCTTCCTTGAATTCATTTGATCCAAAAATAGCCAGCTGAACATCGGCACTATCTGGGTCTGCGTGGTATTTTCGTATGCCTACCTGCTCATCGGAATAATACACATAACCGAGCTGATGATCCACAGCTATCGATTCGATTTCTTTTTTGCCTGAATAAGTACCAAATTTCCTAACCAATTTGGCTTTCACCGCATTTGCCGAATCATATAACAAATATTGATACAGGTAACCAGACAATGGGCCTTCTTTTCGTCCAACGATAGCGAATACATTTCCATCTCTTTCTCTTTTGTACAATGCAATTCCCATGGGAAGATTCAAACTATCATCTTCAAATACTTTAATTCCACCATCATCAATAATTTGCATGGAAGGCAATGCAAAAACACGAATGGATTGCTCATCTCGTTCTGTTGCGACTGCTATATCAACTTTTGTTTTGTTCAAATTGAATCCATAAGCGATATCTACATTATTAACTCTTTTAAGTTGAAGCCTGGATCTGTTGGTATCAATTTTACCTTTTAAATTAAAAACATATACTCCACCTTTTGATTTATGTTTATCCGTGCCCAACACAAGACTACTATCCAGATTAGCATAATTTATCCAGATAGCAGGATCATCTGTATCGCCGAATACAGTGTCGGTCACTATTAAAGGGTGTAATACAGATTCAATTTTAGACGGAGTAGAACATCCAGAAAAAAATCCAAGTAAAATCAAAGCTGGATATATAAATAGCTTCATATTCTAAAATTAAAAAACTCCCGGTATCTTTCATACCGGGAGTTGCATGTGGATATGGTTTTTATTTTAATAAGTCGAACTTCAAACCAAAGTTCATACGTGGACCATAAAATTCAGTCTGAGCAGTCCTGCTCTTATCACCCTGATAATAACGCAACTGTTGATTGGTGATGTTGTTGATTTCAGCAAAGAAACGAAGCCTCGTGTTGAATGCATATGAACCATTGAAATCAAGGAAGAATTGTTTGTCGTAATAACGATCAAAGAAAGCATCTTCATTGTAACCAGCATCATCACTATCATCAACGTATGCTGCAGTATAGTTAGCAGATAAGCGCAATACAATTTTCTTGTTCTCATAAGACAATGAACCATTGAACATATGAGGGGCGGTACCAGGAAGTGTAACATTCTCACGAATTAAGGCACCACTTCCATCATAAATACCTTTGGCTTTAGAAGTAGTATAAGTGTAGTTGGTATAAATCCCAAAACCTTTCCAGAAACCAGGTAAAAAGTCGAGCTGACGCTGGAAGGCAACTTCAAATCCAAATACATCAACGGGACTACCATTTCTTCTTTGAATAAACTGCCAGTTATCACCTGCTGCAATTGGATTATTAGCTACAGTTGGAAAATCAGCAGCAAACTTTTGAGTAGTATAATTTTCATCTCTATAAGCATAGAAGAAATTATTAAGGTGCTTGTAGAATATTCCACCTGAGAAAATACCAACTGATTTAAAGTAACGCTCAAACATCAAATCAACGTTGGTTGATTTAATAGGTTTTAAAGTTGGGTTACCTGCGCTGAGTTCAAGATCGCTTGCTAAAACATTAAAATATGGCACAAGATCATAATATTTGGGACGAGCAATGCCAGTTGTCACAGCAGCCCTCCATGTCATGTTATCAGATGCTGCATAACGGAAGTTAACACTGGGCAAAACATTCAGATAACTGTTCTTCAAGCTTGCCTGACCTTTTAATGTTTCTTCATCTTCAACAATATTACCTGTATAATTCAAAGAAGTATTTTCAAGGCGAATACCAGCCACCATGGTCAACTTATCAGAAAATTCCTGGTTCAACTGAAGATATCCAGCAGTTATAGTTTCTTTAGCCTTATAGTTTCCAGCAAGGTATTCAGCCGGTGCATCAGCCTCTTCAAATGAGGCCCTGTCTTTAAAATTAAGACCGCCCAAATATCTAGGATCTACAAAATCACCAATCTTGTATTTATCACCAGCATAGAAATTTGCTACATCCTGATTCTTTAAACCCAATAAGCTGATATTGGCAAAATTAGCTGCCATTGCTCCAATAGGGGTATATTCAAAAAAGGTATTTGCTCTAATCTTGGTTTTCTCCCTCAATCTCAATCCGTATTTCAAGATACTTTTATTATTAGAAGAAAGAGGTTGAGAAAATCCAAGTTTAACGTTGAAGTCTTCTTCAAATTGATCTTGAAACTCTTCAGTAAGTTCATTTAATCTTGTATAAGATGTGAGTGGTGTTGTAGAGCTCAACAAAGGAAATTCAGGTTCAATAATATCCTGAGTAACCTGTACAGATCTTCTTCCCATTGAAACATAACGCTCGTTAGGCCTTACCTCTGAAGCTCTTGCATACTGTGCACTCCAATCAACTTTCACTTTACCAAATAAATGATCCCCGCGCACTTGTAGAGAACGAACACGCTGATCTTCTAATCTTCTGGCATCGTTCTTATTGTTATCAATACCGCCCTTAGTTTGGCGTAGTACTTCACCATTATTATACCCAGTAATGTTGCCTGCGGCATCGTAAAGAATGTTTGCTGCTCCTCCACGGAAACGATGACGTAAACGAAAGCGGTTTTCCAAATCGTCTCTCCAGCTATAAGAACCAACTACATAAATGGTACTTGTGGGAGATAATTTAAAATCAAGTGTAGCAGATGCTGAACGACGAACCCTCTTTACATCATATTTTCTCACATCATGATCTGATACATAAACCTTGCCATTTGCATCTTTAGACCAAACAGCTTCTACGTTATCTGAACCAAAATCATTTGAATTGATTGATCCGTTTAAGAGATAACCAAATTTCTTGTTTTTACTTCTGTTACCTACAATGAAGTTGCCAGTTCCAATAAATCCATTTCTGATTGTATTGTAGCCGCCAGCCAAGGTACCTGATAAACGTAGTCCATTAGAAGGTGTGCGACTAATTAAGTTTACAGATCCTCCTATAGCATCAGCATCCATTTCCGCAGTCAATGTTTTACTTACTTCTACAGTTTGAATCATATCTGCGGGAATTAAATCCATTTGAACTCTTCTGTTGTCGCCTTCTGCAGATGGAATTCGCTCACCATTAAAGTTAACGGCATTCAACTCAGGACCCATTCCTCTGATGATGATATTTCTTGCTTCGCCTTGATCGTTTTGCATCGTAATACCAGGAACACGTTTAATTGCATCTCCAATATTGGCATCAGGAAAACGACCAATCTGGTCAGCCGATACAATATTGGTTATGTTTAAATTGTTCTTCTGCTGATTTAATGCTTTAGCTTGACCTTTTAAGCGATCACCTACAATCATTACTTCTTTCATTGAGTTTACACCCGACTGCAATTGTTCGATGATATCATTAACACCATCTTTGATATCAATCTGGCGCTCAACTTTTTGATACCCGATGTATTCAATGGAAAGTGTATAACGACCGCTTTTTAATCCTTGAAATACAGCTGATCCAACTTGATTTGAAATTGCTTGTCTGTTACCAGGCATTAATCGAACACTCGCACCAGGCATGTTCAACTTCTCTTCATCTATTACCTTAACATTTAAAATAGATTGTGCATTTGTAGTTAATACTGAAACTACTAATATCAAAAAGAATAAGATTTTTCTCATTTGCATATTTCTGTAAAAGTCTCTTCTTCGTATTACGAAAATGTTAATCCTGAATTAAGCAAAAGACATTTGAATGTTGCTTAAATATGAATCAACCCACTATCCTCAACTTAGCATAATTGAGCATGATCTTTTTTTCGCCGTTGAGGTCAAATTTGATGGTGGCAATGGGGTTGTGTGCTGCCCCTTCCATTTTGAGGACTTCCCCAAAACCAAATTTCTGGTGCTCCACTTTTTGTCCAGCTTTTAATTCAGTTGTATCGCTGGGTTTGAAATCGGAAGAGGGCTGATGCGCGACAGGTTTAGGTACAGAAGGTTGGACTGGCAGGTAACCAGGACGCTCATTGGTCTTTTTGGTTTCACCAAAAAATCCGCCTTTATCAAATTGACCTGATGATGTATTACCCCAACCTCTCATTCTTTCCGATGGAGAAGAGGTGTTCGACTGGTTTCTGAAACCACCACCAGCGTAGGATCTATCAATGTGGTCTTCAGGAAGTTCAGAAATAAAACGACTCGGTTCGTTCTGCACTACTTGTCCAAATTTATACCTGGTATTGGCATAGGTGATCCAAAGTCTGTTCTTTGCTCTCGTAATCACTACATAAAATAACCTGCGCTCTTCTTCCAGTTCTTCTCTTGTATTGATGCTCATCGCATTTGGGAAAAGCATTTCTTCCAATCCCACAGCAAATACACAAGAAAACTCCAATCCCTTTGCAGCATGAATCGTCATCATCTTCACTGTATCTGCATGCTCATCTTTGTTATCTGCATCCGTTAGCAAAGTAATCTGTTGCAAATACGCACTCAATAAAACATCTTCTCTCAGTGGTCTATTAGGAATAGGTTCTTGAAGACTGTTGTCGGTTGTGGGTTGTGGATTGTCAGTTGACTCCCCTCCTAGGTTAGGAGGGGCTCCGAGGTCCGCATCGCGGACCGAGAGAGGGGTGGTACTTCCCTCTTCCACATCCAACATCACCCCATCATCATCTATCTGCGCACGATTCTGTTTATCATCCACCCATTCTTTAATGGAGTTCAACAATTCCTGCACGTTATCATAACGCTGAACACCTTCTGTACTTTTATCGTTAAACAATTCTCTAACCAAACCTGTTTGTTTACCCACATGAAAAGCAACATCATAAGCGTTACCCTTTTTTAACATACTGGCAAAACTCTTAATCATCAACACAAAATTTTCAATCGCTTCAAGTGTGCCTGATTTGAAACCGAATTCTTGAGCGCGATTCAAGACTTCCCACAAAGAAATTTCTTTTTCGTTGGCATTGAGTATCAACTTATCCAAAGAAGTTTTTCCAATTCCCCTTGCTGGAAAATTGATGATGCGTTTCAAAGATTCTTCATCACTGGGATTAACAATGATGCGTAAATACGCGATATAATCCTTGACCTCTTTTCTTTGGTAGAAACTTATACCACCAAAGATGGTATAAGGGATATTCATTCTGCGCAAGGATTCTTCAAAAGCACGGCTCTGTGCATTTGTTCGATATAGTATTGCAAAGTCTCTGTTGAAAAAATGGTTGCGCAGTTTTTGTTCCTGGATGGTATCTGCTACAAACTTTCCTTCTTCATTGTCGGTCATTGTTCTAACCACCTTGATCTTCTCCCCCTCTCCATTCTCTGTCCACAACTCTTTCTGAATCTGCCCCTTGTTGTTTCCAATTACTTGGTTGGCCACATTCAAAATTTGTTTACTACTTCTATAATTCTGCTCCAACTTCACCACCTTCACATCCATATAGTCTTTTCTAAACAACAGGATATTTTCAATTGTGGCACCACGGAAAGAATAAATAGACTGCGCATCATCACCAACCACGCATACGTTTTCATGAGCAGCACCCAAGAGTTTGATGATTTCATATTGGGCAGGATTGGTATCCTGATACTCATCAATCATAATGTGACTGAACTTGTGTTGGTATTTGTGCAGGGCATCAGGATGGTCTTTGAGTATCATGTAAAACTTCAGCAACAAATCATCAAAATCCATTGCGCCGTTTTTAAAACAACGCTTTTCATACGCAGAATAAATCTGGGCAATGGCAGGTCTGTTAGCTCTAGCATCTTCCTGTTGTAAACCATAATCAGTAGCATATTCTTCAGCGGTGACCAATGCGTTTTTTGCAGATGAAATTCTATTGTATACTGTAGCTGGTTTATAAATTTTATCATCAAAGTGCAACTCATTGATCACCGTTTTCAATACACTCTTTGCATCATCTGTATCATAGATCGTGAATGAAGAAGGATAACCTATTCGAGTTGCTTCAGTTCTGAGTATCCTTGCAAATACTGAGTGGAAAGTCCCGATGTATAAATTACCCACCTCATTACCACCCAACATCTTGGCCACACGCTCTTTCATTTCTTTTGCAGCCTTGTTGGTAAAAGTGAGGGCCAATATCCTAAATGAATCCACCCCATTGGCCATCAAATGGGCAATACGGGTAGTAAGCACCTTGGTCTTGCCACTTCCTGCGCCGGCTATAATCATAAGCGGACCATCCACATGCACCACGGCTTCCCGCTGTTGCGGATTCAGCTCTTTCAAGTAATCAAACATGGTTGCAAGTTACTATAAATAGGTGTTGCGGTTTGAGAGATTCGTGAACGAAAAGCTGATTTTGTTAAAATTTTGTTTAAGCCGTCTTTGTCTTTAAACCCAGAAAGTCCATTTGTGTCTATGGATTGTACCACCGGGTGCCATACCCAATAAACCGTAAAAATTTAAAATCATGAAGACCCTTAAAATTTCTCTTGTTGCTGCATCACTACTTGTTGCTTTTATGCTCATCTTCTCTGCTTGTACCAAATCCGATATCAACAAAATTGCGGGTGGTAAGGTTTCTGTTTTCTTAACAGACGGACCGGGCGAATTTGATTCCGTTTTTATTGACATCCAAAAAGTGGAAGTGAAAATCGACAACGATTCATTGTATAAAAATGATGATGACCGTTGTAAAAATGACGACGATAGGGATGATGACCAAAAAAGAAAAGATGATTATGGAGAATGGGTAAACATCAGCTTTACCCCTGCTATCATCGATATATTAAGTTTAAGAAATGGTGTGGAGACTAAGTTAGGTGAGGCTAACATCGCATCTGGTACGGTAAGAAAAATTAGAATTACACTAGGTACACAAAACCGCGTAGTAAAAACTGGTGTATCAAGCACTTTAGAATTGAAAAACGAGACCAACAATTTCTTGTATGTGAAATTGTATGACAAACACAGACAACGCAGTGCTGATAGCACCAGTGTAAGCGTATGGGTAGATTTTGATGTAGCAAATTCAATTATTGAAAAAGACGGCAAGTTTTACCTAAGACCAGTACTTCGTCCTTTCAACAACAAAAACTTCGGTGAAGTAGAAGGTAAAGTGCTTCCTCTTGAAGCAAAAGCAGTAGTGCGCATCACCAACGGTGCAGGCTTCAATGGTGTAGCGTTGCCTAACCGTGAAGGTAAATTCAAACTCCGCGGTTTAGAACCAGGTACTTATACTGTAACTGTTCAGGGACTTCCTCCTTATGTAGATAAAGTAATATCCAATATTCTGGTAACCAAAGGAAAAGAAACCGAACTGGGTGTGATTACACTCACCCAGTAATTGGGGGTTTTCTGAAGAAAAAGGCTGTCAATCGACAGCCTTTTTTTATTGTATTAGTTTCTGAGTGCAACACCCGTTTTGTGGCCATTCTTTTTTACTTTCAACTAAACTTATAAAAGGTATAAGTTTAGTTGATATAAAATACTTCCTTAAAACTATGATTTGAATTGTTTTAAAATTAGATTTGGGTTCTGCAAATCCTAATAAGCAAAGGACAAGCCATTCTTTTACATATACCGGACTCCTTGGTCCGGTTTTTATATGCCCTTCAGAAAAGAAGTACTAATTTTCCACTTTCAAATTTAGCTATGGCAATAAAAATCATTGTAACAGGCGGAACATTCGATAAAGAATACAATGAACTCAGTGGTGAGTTATTTTTCAAGGATACCCATCTTCATGAAATGTTAAGTAAGGGTAGGTCTAAATTAGAACTCGACATCAGCACTTTGATGATGATTGATAGTTTAGACATGACTGAAAGCGACAGGGAAAAAATTGCAGATGCATGCATTCGTGCAAAAGAAGACAGGATCTTGATTACCCATGGTACAGACACCATGCCCATTACTGCAGCCAATCTTTTTGAGAAAATTAAAAATAAAACAATCGTTCTCACAGGGGCAATGGTGCCCTATAAATTTGGCAGCTCAGACGGATTGTTCAACCTGGGAAGCGCACTCGCTTTTGTACAAACATTACCACACGGAGTTTACGTAGTAATGAACGGTAAAGTATTTGATGGTGATAATGTGATGAAGAACAAGGCTACTGGGGAGTTTGAAACTTTAGGGAATAGGGATTAGGGAACAGTTAACGGTTAACCGTCAACTGTTAACCGTAACAATATAAAAAGGCGTTCAGGATTTACCTTGAACGCCTTTAAAATTTTAATATTCTAGTTTAAGACTCCCCTCCTAGGATAGGAGGGGCTCCGAGTCCCGAAATTTCGGGACAAGAGAGGGGTGGTATCGCTAATCCCTGTTCCCTGCCTACGGCAGGCAGGCCTGGCTGTTTAAAACTACTTCCTCTCCAACAACTTAAAGAACTGATCCAATTGTGGTAGGATAACAATTCTTGTACGGCGGTTTTGAGAACGACCGTCTTCTGTAGCATTATCTGCAATTGGCTGGTATTCAGAACGACCAGCTGCAACCATTTTAGAAGGTTCCATGCCATATTGCTTTTGGAACATACGAACAATTGTAGTTGCACGTTTCACACTTAGATCCCAATTGTCTAGTAACTCTTTATTGCCGTTCAAAGCAACATTGTCAGTATGCCCTTCAACCATGAATTCGATATCTGATTGGTTCTTCAACACCAAAGCAACTTTTCCAAGAACAGTCTTGGCCCTATCGCTCAAGTCGAAACTTCCAGTTTTAAACAATACTTTATCAGAAATATCTACATACACTACTCCTTTATCCACCTTGATATTTACATCTTGGTCGTTAAGATCACCAATGGCACCTTTTAGATTCATCACCAAAGCCATATTCATTGAATCCTTTCTTGCAGCAGCTTGTTGAATGGTTTGTATATATGCATCTTTAGAACCAATGTTATCCAAAGATTTTTTGATGCTCTCTGCTTGTGAAGAAGAAATTACAGAAAGATCTTCCAATTGCTTCAATGCCTGGTTGTTGTTTTTCTTCAAAAACTCTACCTGCTCTTTCATTGCAGCAAGTTGTGCTTCACGCTGCGCATCTGCAATAGAACGTTGGCGCTCAGCTTCTGCTTTTTCATCGCGACAAGCCTTGGTCTCCATTTGTGCGGTAACCAATTCGGTATTCAGTTTACCATACTTATCAGTAAGGGCCTGAAACTTTTTAGCTGGAACACATGAAAAAACGGTTACAGCCAAAACTAAAACAAGGACAAAAGATTTGATTTTCATTATGCAATGATTTAAAATTAATCGATACACAAATATAAAACTCCCAAAGCATTGTAATTCAAAATTTGTCAACAAATCAAAATCAAAAAACCAGCGCCCTGGTTTGTGCATATTTTTTTGGGTTAGTATGAATTTTTTATTATAATATTGAACTAGATTTTTGTCGGCTTTTGCTTGCCGAAATATGTTTGTTCTCTCATGCTACCCTGCTATTTGTCTAAATAGCAGGGTTTTTTGTGAAAAACACTAATATTTTTAGTGTAAAAAATACTAAAAATATTAGTTTTGTATTGTTTTAACCCCTAATTTTACTTAAAATTCAAAATTTATGTCAACTAACGAAAAACTAAAAGCGCTGAAACTCACGCTAGACAAGATCGAGAAGGATTATGGCAAGGGTAGTGTGATGATGATGAATGAAAAAGGGGAGGCGCAGATTGAAGTGATTTCAACCGGGTCTATTGGTTTGGATGCCGCTCTGGGTATTGGTGGTCTTCCTAGAGGAAGGGTCGTAGAAATATACGGACCAGAGAGTTCTGGTAAAACAACAATTGCAACCCATGTAATTGCTGAGGCGCAGAAAAAAGGTGGAATGTGTGCTTTTATAGACGCTGAACATGCATTTGACAGTGCTTACGCCAAAAAATTAGGGGTAGATGTGGATAACCTACTGATCTCTCAGCCGGATTATGGTGAGCAAGCATTAGAAATTGCAGATAGGCTTATTCTTTCAGGGGCTTTGGATGTGGTGGTTATTGACTCCGTTGCTGCACTTGTACCAAAAAGCGAATTGGAAGGCGAGATGGGCGATAGCAAAATGGGCTTGCATGCAAGGTTGATGAGTCAGGCTTTGAGAAAACTAACAGCCACGATTAGCAAAACGAATACCATTTGTATTTTCATCAACCAGTTGCGTGAAAAAATTGGGGTAATGTTTGGTAACCCTGAAACCACTACGGGTGGTAATGCACTGAAGTTTTATGCGTCGGTCCGTTTGGATATCCGCAGAACTGCACAAATTAAAGATGGTGACGAAGCAGTGGGCAACCACGTTAAAGTGAAAGTAGTGAAGAACAAAGTTGCTCCTCCCTTCCGTTCCGCTGAATTTGATATCATTTTTGGTGAAGGAATTTCCAAGAACGGTGAAATCATTGATATGGGTGTTGAGCTCGGAATTGTAAACAAGAGTGGTAGTTGGTACAGTTACAATGGTGATAAACTTGGACAAGGTCGTGATGGGGTAAAACAACTCATAGCCGATAATCCAGGAATGGCCAACGAAATTGAATTAAAAATTCGAGAGAAACTAAAAGAAATGCAGGCTACTTAATTGCAGTTGGTTGCTTGTTTAGGTGCCGCATTCCTGTTGAACAGGAATGCGGTTTTTTATTTACTTTCACCCTTATAAACAACATCATGGTTAAGCAAAGAAAATTAGAAGCCAGAAAGAGAATTGCATTAGTTGCACACGATAACAAGAAAAAAGAATTGATTGATTGGGCGATCTACAATAAAACAGCATTAGCAAGACACGACTTACTTGCTACAGGTACTACAGGAAGATTACTTGAAGACGCACTCGATCGGTCAATAAAAAAATTATTAAGCGGACCATTTGGAGGTGATCAACAAATTGGTGCCCTAATTGCAGAAGGCAATGTAGATATACTGATCTTTTTTTGGGATCCTATGGAAGCACAACCACACGACCCAGATATCAAAGCATTATTAAGATTGGCTGTCACTTGGAATATTCCTTTTGCATGCGATAGGGCAACAGCTGATTTTCTTTTCACCTCACCACTCATGCATGATGAATATACTTGCACCATTCCAGATTACAGTAACTATATCAAAAGAAATTTGTCAAAATAAAATTGATCACATGAAACTATCTCTGGTTAAACAACTGCTCACGCTGTTGTTCATCTTCACGTCATTCAACTTACTTGCACAAGACACACTAACCAAAATAGATGTGAATGCAGGTGCTAAACTTGCCAACCTCACATTCTCTGAAAAGGAATTAGAAATGATGCTCCCCGACCTCAAAGAAAATATCCTGGATTTCAGAAAAATGCATTCACTAAATTTAGAGAACAGCGTGGGCATGAGTATTGCACAAAGACTAACAGTGCCCACTGAAAAACAAGAAAAAATTAAATGGAAATACAACAAGAAAATTTCCATGCCTGTCGACAAAAACGAAATTGCGTTTTATTCTATTCAACAATTAGGATCATTATTGAGAAACAAATCAATGACTTCCGTAGAATTGACAACCTTCTTTATTGAACGAATTAAAAAATACGCAGACACCCTTCAATGTGTTGTAAGCCTAACTGAATCCATTGCATTGGAACAAGCCGCTAAAGCCGATGAAGAATTAAAAAAAGGAATAGATAGGGGTCCGCTTCATGGCATTCCATACGGACTAAAAGACCTTTTTGCAGTCAAGAATACCAATACCACCTGGGGAGCACAACCTTACAAAGACCAAAAAATTGATCAGGATGCCTTCGTGTATACCCGACTAAAAGAAGCAGGAGGGGTATTGGTAGCAAAATTTAGTCTCGGCGCCCTCGCCATGGGCGATTACTGGTTTGCAGGAAGAACAAAAAATCCCTGGAATACCACCCTTGGATCAAGCGGCTCTTCAGCAGGTTCTGCCTCAGCTACAGTAGCCGGACTCGTTCCTTTTGCGATTGGAACAGAAACACACGGATCAATTATTTCCCCAAGCCATACCTGTGGAGCAACCGGATTAAGACCAACTTTTGGAAGTACCAGCAGATCAGGAGCCATGACACTTAGCTGGAGCCTAGACAAAGTTGGACCCATCTGTAGATCGGCAGAAGATGCAGCTACTGTTTTCAGTTTTATACATGGTACTGATGGAAAAGATGAAAGTGCGGTGAATAGGACGTTTAATCTCAGTAATAAAAGCGGAATTAAAAATCTTAGAATTGGTTATGCCAAAAATAATTTTGAGCGTTTGGATTCCAATTCACAAGAGTGGGGAGTAATAAAAGCATTCAGGGAACAAGGAATTGAGGTGCAACCCATGTACTTACCAGATACGGATGTATATAAGTTCGACATCATTGGATTGGTGATTGGCGCAGAAGCTGCTGCAGCTTTTGATGAATTCACAAGGGTTGGGTTAGACGACCAAATGACCAGACAAACGCGTAACGACTGGCCCAATTACTTTAGGGTTTCCAGAATGATTCCAGCTGTTGAATATGTAAATGCAAATAGACATCGGTCTGTATTGATGCAAAAAATGAACCAGGCTATGCAAGAATACGATGTGATCATCACCCCTAGTTTTGGAAACCGTCAGCTTGCAATAACCAACCTCACTGGTCATCCTGCACTTTGCATGCCCATCGGGTTTACCAAACAGGGAACTCCCAATAGCATCACACTTTTGGCAAATTTATTCAGGGAGGAAGAATTGGTGACAGTAGGCTCATTTTTTCAAAAGATAACCGACCACGACGAAAAACATCCGGATAGATTTAAGCAATAATTTGGGTTAATTTTGGGGCATGTCTTTTAACCTCCATGCTCCATATTCACCCGCAGGGGATCAACCCAATGCCATTAAACAACTGGTGGAAGGATTAGAAGATGGAGAAAGGTACCAGACCTTGCTGGGTGTTACAGGGTCGGGCAAAACATTTACCATTGCCAATGTTATTCAGCAAGTACAAAGGCCCACCCTCGTTTTAACACACAACAAAACCTTAGTGGCTCAGCTTTATGGAGAGCTGAAACAGTTTTTCCCAGAAAACGCTGTAGGGTATTTTGTTTCCTATTACGATTACTACCAGCCGGAGGCCTATATGCCCGTAAGTGACACATATATAGAAAAAGACTTGGCCATCAACGAAGAGTTGGATAAGCTGAGGTTACAAGCAACATCCGAATTATTGAGTGGCAGAAGAGACATTATTGTTGTGGCCTCAGTGAGCTGTATATATGGTATGGGGAATCCTACAGAATTTAAAAACGGTATTGTAAGAATTCATAAGGGACAAGTAATTAGTAGGCAAGGATTTTTACATGCCTTGGTAAACTCACTTTACCAAAGAACACAAATAGAATTCAAGCGCGGGACCTTCAGGGTAAAAGGAGATACAATAGACATTAATCTTCCCTATGTAGATTTTGGTTACCGCATTACCTTTTTTGGAGATGAAATTGAATCCATCGATACCTTAGAAATTCAAACAGGAAAAAGAATAGGGTCAGTGGACAATGCTGCTATCTTCCCAGCCAACCTCTATCTCGCACCAAAAGAAATCATCAACCAAGTCATTTCTGAAATCATTGATGAAATGACCAAACAAGTAGAATATTTCAAAGCCTCCGGTAAATATATAGAAGCACAACGACTCAGCGAGCGTGTGAATTTTGATATTGAAATGATTAAAGAATTAGGGTATTGCAACGGTATTGAAAACTATTCCAGGTTCTTTGATAGAAGAGCTCCAGGTGCAAGACCTTTCTGTTTACTGGATTATTTTCCAAAAGATTTTCTCTGTGTAATTGATGAAAGTCACCAAACCATTCCTCAAGTAAGCGGTATGTATGGAGGAGATAGAAGTAGAAAACTAACGTTGGTTGACTATGGATTCCGGCTCCCAGCGGCACTTGACAACCGCCCGCTAAACTTCAATGAGTTTGAAGAAATAATGAACCAAGTCATTTATTTATCTGCAACACCGGGCGATTATGAGTTACAAAAAACAGAAGGTGTTGTTGTTGAACAAGTAGTTAGACCAACCGGACTCCTCGATCCTCCTATTGAAGTAAGACCCAGCATCAACCAGGTTGATGATTTATTAAATGAGATTGACAAAACCGTAAAAAAGGGAGATCGTGTTTTGGTAACTACCCTCACCAAAAGAATGGCAGAGGAAATGGACAAATATCTACAGCGTATTCAAATCAAATCCAAATACATTCATAGTGAAGTTGATACCTTGGATAGGGTAGAAATTTTGAGAGAACTTCGATTGGGAATAATTGATGTATTGGTGGGTGTGAACCTACTCAGAGAAGGTCTTGATCTTCCGGAAGTTTCGCTGGTAGCCATCTTGGACGCCGACAAAGAAGGATACCTGAGAAACGAAAAATCACTCACCCAAACAGCCGGTCGCGCTGCACGTAATGTAGATGGTAGGGTAATTTTTTATGCAGATAAGATTACAGGGAGCATGCAAAAAACCATGGATGAAACCGATAGAAGAAGGGATAAGCAAATTGAATACAACCTCAAACACAATATTACACCAACAACTATAATAAAAAGCAAGGAACAGGTATTTGCACAATCTTCGGTTTTAGACATCAAGGGCTATGATGCAAACAACCTGTTGGCTGCGTATACCCAAGACCACGAAAGTAGCAAGGTGGCAGAAGAACAATCAGATTACATCACCATTCCGCAACTTGAAAAACATGTCCAAAAACTAAAAAAGACCATGGAAAAAGCAGCAAAGGATTTGGATTTCATGGAAGCGGCTCGCCTAAGAGATCTGATGTTCGAAGCAAAAGAAAAGTTGGAAAAAATGAAGTAACTTTCTCAATAGATAGTACATATTGTATTTGTCATCAATTGGCTAAATTCACAAATAATAAACCAATGCCATGCGTCTGATCAGTCTATCCCTCATTGCAATCTCGTTTCTGTATTCCTTCAATACGCAAGCACAAAAAGCCAATTCAAGATTGCTGGACCTCCCGCTGAATAGCCTGGAAGCGTTCAGTCAGTCTGCTTCTAACTGGCAAATCATTGGTGATCTAGCGGGAAGTTACAGCGATACCATACTGAACACAGCAAAAGGTACAGGTATGCTGTACAATGCCTATACGCGCGCCATGCAATTCAATTCCGCACATTGGTTGTTCAGCAAAATAGAGCACGGAGATATTCTCCTTGAATTCGATTTCATGATTCCAAAAGGTTCCAATTCTGGCATCTATTTGCAATCAAGGTATGAAGTGCAAATCAACGACAGCTGGGGTGTTCAATTACCGAAGCATGGCGATTTGGGTGGAATCTATGAAAGATGGAAGGATGATAAAGGCTATGAAGGAAAAGCTCCTCTGAAAAATGCTTCGCTCGCACCTGGTCTCTGGCAACACATGGAAATCTCCTTTCAGGCACCGAGATTTGATGCATCAGGAAAAAAAACACAATCTGCGAAATTCATCTACGTTAAGGTGAACGGCATCACCGTGCACGAAAATATAATTGTAAGTGGTCCAACCCGTGCTGCAGCATTTGAAGATGAAAAGGCCTATGCGCCAATTGCCTTTCAAGGAGATCATGGTATTATAGCCATTAAAAATTTGCGCTATGCAGAACAAGAGGAATTGAAAGTAGGTATATCAAATATCCAATATGCTTATTTTGAAAAGTCTGCAAAAACACCAGAGCAAGCTGCAAAAACAAAGCCTACCAGTTCTGGTACTGCAACTGCTCTTGATTCAAGACTTGCTTCAGCAAGAGATCTTTTCTATCTCCAATTTGAAGGAAAATTAAAATTACCAGTCAAAGACAATTATACTTTTTCCATGTTGTATAGCGGTGATGCAAGTTTAGAGATAGATGGCAAACAGGTAATAGCACCCACCTCCAACTATTTAAGTGGTTACCCTATAGTTGTAACTACAATGCTCGATGCAGGAGAACATCAATTTAAATTATGGATCTATAAAGATTTAAATTGGTCGCCACCCGGACTTTCTCTCTTCATCGAGAAACCAAACTCACGTGCAATTGCACTACATACACCTGCATCTATGCCAGAGCGTATTCCAGCTCCATTGATTGCAGTACAATCCGATGGCTCCCCAGAATTGGTAAGGTCATTTATGGCACACAACAACAGAAAACTCACGCATGTACTCTCTGTAGGCGATCCCCACCAAGTGCATTACGCATACGATCTTTTACAAGGTGGTATTCTGCAAGTATGGAAAGGTGATTTTCTAAACACTACAGAAATGTGGTACGAAAGAGGTGAACCGCAAACCGCAAGTGCAATGGGT
>CAMDFC010000028.1 GCA_945897185.1 Chitinophaga pinensis
TTTCTGTAGGGATATTGTCTTTGGTGCATGAAGAAAACATTAATGTGGTCATGCTAGCCACCATTAAAGTGAGAAATAAATTACTTAGGCTGTTTTTAAGAGTTATCATGATAAATAAGTATTAGGTGGGTACCCGAGTAAATGTAGAGTCTTTTATCGGATAAACATAAAAAATGTTAAACATTAATATGGAGGTAATAAGGTAATGCATAGCGGAAATATCCAATAATTAATGGAGCGCGACTATTACTTGCTACTCAACCTTTTGTTGAGAATTCCCATAGCAACATAAAGTACTGGAGATATCAAAAATTCCTGCATGGTTGCAGCCAGCTCTTTGGTTTTAGTACCTACCATACCAAAAGCCCAATCGTAGAGGCCAATTGCTGTAATGGCACAAAGCAGACTGACGTGGATAAAATGCCAGACTTGCGACATCCATTTGTCCTCAAGTTTTCCAAGATTATAGGTGCCTACAAAATAAACGACAATGGTTGTACCAAATTTGATAACATGCCTTAACTTTCTCGGAATATCATAAGTAAATGCCCTGTCTGCAAATAACAAATAAAATAAAGTGTAGATAACTAAAATGACAGCTAAGCCTCCTATCCATCTGCTTCTATCGGAATTATACAGCTTCATTCTTAGGTGTTGAAAAAGAAAGGTTTTTAGAAAAGACTACCCAAAGAATAAAGATGGTAGAATACACCATGATTTTGAAAATATAATGGTGTGCAATATCAAAATACGTATCCCAATTCATCAGTAATAAACCTAGACCTACACAACGGAGTATATTTACTGCATGTATTATTAAGATGCCACAAAGACCAAACCAAATTTTTCTTTTGATCACGGCAGGCATCGCCAATAAAAATCCAAAATAGAGAACAAAAAGCTCCAACCCATTGCACTCATCTGCAATGTTCATGATTGGCTTGCCATTCCGGTCTATTCGTGATACACGAGATACTTGAATTTCTCCCTCAAAGTTTTTTACGGCAATCATGGGCTTTGCTGTAAATGTATTACCCGGCGTAATTTGGTTCAATACCCAAACAGAATGCTTGGCCACAATTTGCGTGAGGGGATCATCCAGGGTGCGTTTTTCAGACCATAGCAAAAGATAAAGACCTTTCCATACGACAAACAAAATGAATGATCGTATGAGAAAGGTCTTTATTTGAGGTGGGAAATCAGCAAGTATACTTTTCAGTTTTTCTAACTGCAATCCCAACATGAATTATTTACCTTTTAAGGTTTAATTACTTCTTTCTGTTCTTCCTCAACCTGTTAGCACCATAGCCAATACCAGCAGCCAAAAGAAGGCTCAAACCACCATCAACTGGAAGGCCTGTTGGTGGAGGTCCAGGATCTGGACCAACTTCTACCGCAGCAGAAAGGTCACTGAACATTTGTTGAAGATTAGATCCTCCATTAGAGAAATCTATTTGAGAGAAATCACTCTCTTCGATGAACACTACATCATCCTGTGCTACTGTGGTAAGACCCACAGAAAGGAACAATGCTAGTGAAAAAATTACCTTATTTATTGAATTCGTTTTCATTATTTCTGTTTTATTCTGGTCTTAAAGTTTTATGAACTTAACGGTTTTGCTATCACCATTTTCGAAATTTACCCTGAGGTACATTACTCCATTGGTGTTTGACTTACCGAAACCGAGTCTATGTTGTAGTGAGTTGTTGTCTTCAATTGAACCTTTGTTTACGGTTGCACCTGAAGCGTTTACAACACTGTAAGACTTGGCTTTAGCAGTTGGGTGAGCGATAATTGCATCGATTACATCAGCCCTAACTGGGTTGTTCATTACCCTTACATCAGTAGCGGTGATACCAGACTTTTCTGCAACGTTTACATGGTTGATTGCAAGCATGAACCTGTCAGACTCTTCAGTTACAGCCATAGTGAACTCATAGCTTAACTTATTACCAGTCAAAGGAATTGTCTTACCTTCTTTCTTGTCAATCAAGTAAACCTTGTTCAAGCTGTTCCAAGTTCCTTCAACATTCATTTCTAACTTGGTTTTACCAGCAGAAGGAACTGTAACTGTCAAAGGATAGTAACGCTTTTCTTTACCATTCTCAGTGATTGGTCTGTCAAATTGCATCGTGTAGTTATTCTTGTCCTGACCTTGTATTGCTACAGAAGCACCAGAAGCTCTACCCTTGTTGTATGCATCGTATTTGCTATCAAAACCTTCAGTTGCATCGTTGAAAGAAAGACCTAGATAAGCTTCAGAAGGAATTGGGTTACCTGTACCGCTAGCCTTGAATCTCAAACCGGTAACAGCAGGTTTTTGGTTTGAACCAACTTTCTGTTGAGCCAAATCCAACTTGCTTCCGTTTTTACCAAACTGATACAAGAGAGAACCTGTTGCAAGAACTTTTGCATCTTGTCCAAAAGATATGTTTGCGCCAACTCCAGTTGATTTTACAAAGAAGGAAGCACCAGATTCAATGTACTGATCGAAATTACCTGTTCCTGTTGCACCATTGAAGGTAGTCCAGTTAGCTGCTTGTGGATCCCATCTGTAAATGGTACCATTTATTAAAGTTTTTGCAACAGCAGCATTGTTCCAATCTATTGTAGAAGCAAATGGGTTTGAAATTAAATTCCATCCTGCATTTGCGGGGACTGCAGCGAAATCATCGAATGCTAAGTTTTTAACAACTGCTGCACCTGACTCATTCAAGGTACCAGAAGTGCTCATGGTTTGAGCAGCACCAAGGGATCCAACTGTTTCAGATACACCACTGTTATCATAAATCCATGCAACAAGACCATCTCCTGAAAGAACAGCCTGAGAAGTTAATGTGTAATTTGCATAACCACCATTTCTTGCACCACCACTTCCAACTGATCCATCATTAAACGATTCTCTCCATCTCAACATAGTTGGTGTTACTACAGTATAGTTAATACCTGTAATACCACTCAACAAAGTTGGATTTGAATAAGGGAAACCTATAAATCTCCATTGCTTGTTTCTTGCAGAAGCATCAGATGGATCAACTGAAGCAAAATGACGCTGTACTGTAACGTTACCAGAAATAGTAGAAGCAGCTGTATGTGAAGCTACAGAAGCAGTTGTTGTTGAATTTGAAGCCAAAACCAAGTTGCCTGAAGCAGTTGAATTCAAATCTCCCGAAACTGGATAAACAGTATTAAGAACTTCTAAAGGAGAACCCAATGTTACACCACCCAATAATGAAGCAACATCTGCATCATTAATTGTAAGATCCCCAATTTGCTTAGCAGCTGGTGTTAATTGATTGAAATACACTATACCAGTTGGTACACGTGTTCCAAATTTCAAATCGTCTACAGTAGCAAACCCAACATTCTGGATATTGCTGATGAAAACTGCAGAAGCGACTGTGATGGAGGCGATAGGAACGCTACTTGTGAAACCTAAGCGTTCTCCAGATGCATTTGCTTCGTAGTTGAAAGTTGAACCGTTTGACAATGTTACCACAATTTCAGCTTCATTTGTTGTTGTTGGCGTTAACTGACCTGCGTTGAACTCTACTATTTTACCTAAAAACAATGGAGAGAAATCAGCATCAGTTATAGAAAAATATCCGCTAAAATTGTATACAGGTGCACCATTAAAACTAATTTCTAGCTCATCCAACTCCACTTTAGTAGAAAGTTGAATGGCGTGCTGGTCATTTGGAATAGCAGGGACAATGGCAGACCTATTAAATACAAATAAACCTCCTGGGTTTGCAAAAGCTGCAAAGGAATAAAGATTCTGATCAGGAAAATCCAGGGGAACCAAAGGAGAAGGACCATTATTTCCTGCATTCAAATCTCCATTGTAACCATTGAAATTTTCAGCGTAAAAGAGACCGCTGAAAGTAGCCTCATGGTCAGTCATATTGGTATAGATACCAACATTATCGTGAGTGTTGAAACTAACATTTGGAATTCTTCCAGCAGTTAGTCCACCAACTATTTCACCAGAACCACTTATGAAACCATTTACTACAAGGGTTCTTCCGCTAAGTCTCAAAGTTGCTCCAGCAGCAATTTCCAAATTGGAAACTGTAAATGTTAAAGCACCCGCACCCATACTTGGAAAATTAGTAACCCCGTTAAATGGTATCACCACATTGTGAATTTGGGATAATCCACCAACATTGGTAACATTAGGAAAGCCAGGAACAGCAAGAGGAACTGCTGCATTGTGAACAACTGTCCAGTTTGCAGCATTTGCCCACTGAATGTTTGTTGCACCTGTCCAAGTATAAGTAGCCACATATTCAATTGTGGTTGCTACTTGTGCCTTTACAGCTCCAAAGAAGCTAAAACATACGAATAACATTAAAAGTTTAATCTGTTTCATAAGTGTAAGTCTATTAAAAAAGAGTATAAATCACCACTAAATTAACATTTAATTGTACAAATGCAAGTTTTTGCTAAATAATATTTTTGATTTTTTTTAACTGCATGTTTTCCTTCCTAAGTTCCGTCTAATCATTGCACTATATAAATTAGTAAAAATAAGTTCAGACCAAAAAGAATTAACTTTCTTACCTTCATTTTATGCTTAAACGGTTATTTGTAATTTTTATTTTAACCTCCGTCAACCAATCGTTTGCATTCGAACAAACAGATACCCTGGGAACCAACAGTTTGCTCTTCAACGGCACAGAATACTTCAAACAATTCGACCAAACCAAGGGAACCCCTTTCTTCCCGACCGAAAAAACAAATGGGTCAGTCAATTATTTTGGCAATTGGTACTATAACCTCGACCTCTTATATGATATACAAGACGATGTAGTGGTTACCAGGGATGTGCAGGGTTTGCTTAAAATGCGACTCACCCGGGAGAAATTGGATGAGTTTATTGTAGACGGTCACCTTTTTGTTAAACTTAAGCTCACTTCCCTTACAGGTGAATTCTACGAACAATTTTACAAGGGACAAAGACAGCTATTGATGCAATGGCGAAAAATAACAGAATCAGATACGCCTGAAAATCAAAAGTTTATACTCAGAAAAACACTTTTTGTGCTGGATAAAGGAGAGGTCATCCCACTTTCCAGCACCTCTGACTTGTTTGAGATAGCTCCCCAACACCAAAAAGAATTGAAAAAAGTGTTCAGAGAACAACGACTTTCCTTCAAAAAAGACCCTATCAAGGCCTCCAAGGTCATCATTAACGAAATAGAACAAAAAGGCTGGTGAAAAAATTACTCCCCCTGCTCTCCTTGCTCTTTCTTGCTCAAGGACTATCGGCACAAAACAAGGTGCCCTTCGACAGTTTAATTCACGTGCTGGAAAAACAATTTGCTGTCGTTTTTTACTACGATAAAACCCAGACTGACGGACTGAGCATACCCTCCACTACAGGAAAATTAGACGATATCCTCAAAACAACCCTAGAAGGAACCGGTCTCTCCTTTTATAGAGACTACTATAATAGGGTATTCATCTCCAAAGGAACAACCCTTTTCACGCCCTTGCCAAAAAACTTTTTTGCAACCAACGAATTTAAAAAAGATACCCTCCTACCGATCATTCAGGAAGAAGCTGTAGTGGCCAAAGTAGACAACAAGGTATATATTATAGGTAACAAGGGTGGGACTGGCGTGAGTGCTGTTATTTCAGGATATATCCGAGAAGCCAAAAATGGTGAACCGCTGAGTGCCACATCCATTACTTTAGAAGGTAGCCAGACAGGAGTATCAACAGACGCCTTCGGATTTTTCTCAATAACACTTCCAAAAGGTAGACAAGCCATCCGAATCAGCAGCATTGGCATGAAAGAAATTGTTAGGCAATTGAATGTGCAAGGAAACGGCGGCATCAATTTTGAAATGCAAGAGGAAGTAAGAAGCCTAAAAACAGCAGTAATCATTGCCCAGAAGCAATCCAATGTTAGGGGAATGCAGATGGGCGTGGAAAGACTCAGTATTCGTGCCATCAAAAATATTCCAGCCGTTCTTGGCGAAACTGACATCCTTCGTTCACTTCAAACTCTACCAGGAGTTACCACAGTAGGTGAAGGGACTGCGGGTTACAATGTACGTGGTGGTGGCGCAGATCAAAACCTGATTTTGCTCAACGACATGACCATCTACAACCCAACCCACTTGTTTGGTTTCTTCTCTGCAGTAGATCCTGAAGTGGTAAGGGGATTGGAGCTCTATAAAAGTGCAATTCCAGAAAGATTGGGTGGAAGAATCTCTTCGATAATGGATATCAGCACCAAGGATGGCAATTCAAAAAAAGTGACTGCCTCTGTAGGAATTGGTCCATTAACCAGCAAATTCACAGCAGAAGGTCCAATTGGCAAATCTAAAAAAACAACATTCCTTGTAGGCGGAAGAACCACTTATTCAAATTGGTTTCTACAATACTTGCCAGACGCTACTTTCAAAGACAGCAAGGTTGGTTTCAGCGATTTGATGGTGCATCTTTCTCATGAGTTCAACGACAAAGACCATATCTATTTATCTGGTTATATCAGTAACGACATGTTCAGATTGAATGCTGATTCTACCTATTCTTATGCCAACAAAAATGTAAGGTTCAAATGGAAACACAATTTCAACAATAAATTTTACAACGTATTCTCTGTGGGAATGGACCAATACGACTACTCCGTAAAAGGAAGAAACAACCCACAAGATGCATTTGACCTCGGCTTTGGAATTAAACAATGGAGTGCTAAAAGTGATTTCAAATATGCCACAAGCAATAAAAATGAAGTCAATTTTGGTGTCCAGTACATTTTGTATGATCTCAATCCGGGTTCACAAAGACCAACAGATGGTGCATCAGTAATAAAGGATAAAATTTTACAAAAAGAAAAAGCCTCTGAAACTTCTTTGTATTTGGGTGATCAATATAGAATCAACAACAAACTTTCTTTTCAAGCCGGCATCAGATACAGCTATTACAGAACAGGTGGTCCAAGGAAGTCTTATATCTATGCAGAAGGAAAACCAAGGAATGAAGAAAATGTAGTCGACTCCATGATGTATGGCAGTGGAGAAACCATACAAACCTACCATGGTCCGGAGTTCAGGGTATCAGTAAGGTATTTGATTACGCCAAGAACCTCTTTGAAGTTCAGCTACAATACCATGAGGCAATACATCCACATGATTACCAACACCACAGCTATTGCGCCAACTGATATTTGGAAATTGAGCGACCAGTTTATCAAACCTCAGGTTGGTCAGCAAATTTCATTGGGGCTCTATACACAACCCGGCGACAAAGGAGATGAGTTCTCTATAGAAGCCTACCTCAAAGACAATATGAATTATTTGGATTATAAAAGTGGCGCTCAGCTGATCCTAAATGAAACTTTGGAAAGGGATGTAATCCGTACAAAAGGAAAAGCATATGGCGTAGAAGTCCTTTATAAAAAACCCTTAGGCAAACTAAACGGATGGCTGAGTTATACCTATCTAAGGTCTTTCTTAAAAGTGGATGACCCGATTGCAGGAGAAACAATAAATAAAGGCGATTTCTATCCGGCAAATTTTGATAAACCACACATTGTTAGTTTGGTTGCCAACTACAAATTTAACCAGCGTGTAAGCATCTCACTTACCTCTACATACAGCACCGGAAGACCAGTAACCTACCCATTGGGTGTATTTGATATGGGCGGAGCACAACGCGTTTATTATTCGGAAAGAAATGCATTTAGAATACCAGATTTTTTCAGAACAGATGTTTCCATGATCATTGAAAACAACCACAGACTAACACAATTGCTCCATGGTTCTTGGACATTTGGCATTTATAACATCACCGGAAGAGACAACCCTTACTCCGTTTATTTTGTAACGGATGGTAGACAAATCAAAGGATATCAATTGTCGGTGTTTGCAACTCCGATCCCTTTTGTAACATTTAATTTGAAGATCAGATGAGGTACATAGCAATTCTATTTTCACTAACATTGATAGCCATGGGATGCACAAAACCCCTTGAGCTTCCGAATACAGCACCAGACAACTCGATTTTGGTTGTTGAAGGCGACATCAAAACTGGCACAGCGTCTGAAAATATTTTCAAGTTAAGCAGACTAAAACCCTTGTTTCAATTTGATGAGGTTCCAGAATTTAATGCACAAGTAGAAATTATTGCAGAAAATGGAACAAAATGGTTGATGGAAGACATGCGAAATGGTGTGTACAAAAAAGTAGTTGGACTCCCTACTAACATTCCATTGGCCTTACGCATTCAAACCAGAGATGGAAAAACCTATGAGTCCCCTTTTCAAAACTCAGTAGAAAGTCCAGCTATCGACAGCGTAACCTTCAGACAAGAAGAAGATGGAGTTCGACTTTTTGTACATGCCAGCAATACTTCGAGCAACTCGAAAAACTACAGATGGACATATACCGAAACCTGGGAAAACAGATCCCGTTATGAAGCTTTCCATGATTTTGTAAATGGAGACATCGTAACAAGACCAGTTGGAGACCAAATCTACAGGTGCTGGAAAACAGAAGGAGAAAAGAACATCATTGTTAACAATACCCAGGATCTTGATAAAGCTGTAATCAGCTACCAACCCATCGGATTCATCCCCAACCGTAATGAAAAGTTTTATACCCGATACAGCATTCTCGTTCAGCAAATTGGTCTCACCAAAGAAGCTTACGATTACTGGGAAATTCTTAAAAAAAATACCGAACTCACTGGATCACTCTTCGATCCACAACCATCTAGAATGCCTACCAATATTAAATGCACCAACGACCCTACCAAAGAGGCAGTTGGATTTGTTTCTGTGGGCAAGGTCAGTGAAAAAAGGATTTTTATATTGAACTCCGAATTAAATTTATGGCCGTCCAGAAATGAAGAGGCCGGTTGCAGTGCATTTGAGTTTCCAAGATTTCAAGCAGAAAGATTTTTAACATTAAACAAAGGCTTTCTTCCTGCTTATTTGGTTACTGCTGGTGGAGGATTTGGTGTAGCGCCAAGTGGTTGTGTGGACTGCAGATTGAATGGAGGAATAACTGTTGAACCCGCGTATTGGTAAATTATGAATATGAAATTGAAACACATTTTAGGACTGATACTTCTTATCACTTTCAACACGATTTCGGCTCAGGTAAAAGAGGTTGGAACATTTTACGTATGGGCAGATCAGAAAGTAGCTATTACTGGCGAAGATGTATGGGTAGATGGCTTAGTAAACCACCTAGGTAAAAATTTAAAGAGCATCACCATTCGATTGATAGATAGAAATGGAGATGCCAAATCTGAAGTAGATGTTACACCACAAAGCAATTCCTTTTCAGGGTTTTTAAATATCCCTGAAACATTAGCGAGTGATTATTATTTTCTTGATTGCTTTTCAAAAGGAATGCCTTCTTCATCCCGGTTACAACCCATCATGGTCATCAACCCAAGACTGGCTCCATTAAGTAATTGTCCCCCTTCAAACTATACAGCTAACTCAACTTCTACTGCAACCATCAAAATAAATACCAGCAAAGAGGAATACGGTCCAAGAGCAGCTGTACGCATCAATTTAGATTTGCCAACTGCACTTGAGCAGGTTACAGTTTCAGCAATTAGATACGATATGCTTGCTGCAAAAATGGATTCACTTGCATCTCAATTTTCACTTTCCTTCAACCACAACAGCAACGGCAGTTTAGAGAATGAAGGACAACTAATTACCGTTACTGCCATCAGCAATGGTGCTCCATTAAAAAACGTGAAATTGATTGCCGCTCTAAAGGGATCAAAAGCAGTAGTGGGTACCAGCACAACAAATGAAGAAGGAATAGCAAAATTCATTTTGCCATTAACCTATGATACAAGAACCCTGGTTATTTCAACATTGATAGAAACCAAGCAACGCATCAGTTTCACAGTAGGAAAAACTGGAGAAGAAAAACAGCTCATTCAATTTGCTTGTTTAGAATTAAATGAAAATATGCGCGATGCTATTGAAAGTAGGATGTTAAACAGCAGGGTCAGCAATCGTTTTTTTGGCAGCCGTTTAAAAACATTTGAAATAACAGAAAGGGATACAAGCGACTTCTATGGTAAGGCCGATGCGGTTTTTCAACTAGACGACTATGTACGATTTCCCAATATGGAAGAAGTGATTAGTGAAATCATTCCACAGGTGAGGGTTAGAAAAAATAAAGACGAGTCAATTTTGCAAGTATTAAATTCTCCCTACAAAACATTTTTTGAAGACCAAGGTTTGGTTCTTTTAGATGGTGTTCCTGTTAAAAACACGCTGGCATTATTAGAGTCTGATCCATTGCTCATTAAATCAATAGAAGTGGTATCCAAAAAATACCTCCAAGGAAACGCAGATTTCAATGGGATTGTCCATTTTAAATCCTACCGAGGAGACATGGCCAATTTCAAACCGAATCTTAATGACGCTCCCTTTCAATTCAATGGTATACAAGAATCTGCCTCTTTTCAAAATGCAGACCATGCTAAGTTAAAAGACCGACTACCAGACATGCGAAACTTGTTGTGGAGAGAAACCAACATCTCCCAAGAGCAAATAAAAGCGGGACTAAAATATTTTACTTCTGATGTTGAGGGCAGTTATAAAATTATTGTAAGGGGTATAAATGCCAATAAAGAACTGGTTATTGGAGAGAAGATGATAACAGTAGTGGCTCAATAAAATTTATTGCCTAACCAAGCTCATGATGAAATTTTTTAAAGGGGTAACTACTTTGAGTTCACAATAGCCATTTTCTTTGACTGCTTTTTTAAACAGTTCCTCTTTTTCTTCGTCCCAAAACTTTTCTAATTTGCTGCCGGACTTATAAATACCAATTGCATTAATTCCGACAGCCGCAATTTTTTCTAAATAAATTGTAGGTACAAGAAAATCCTTTAATGCCGGTTTTTGATCAATATCCAACTGCACTTTTCTTGCATCAACAATCCACTGTTGCAGTAAGCTTTCAACCTGGTTTAATTTTTCTATCTCTTTTGTAACACCCGCATTGGCAAACAAGGCAGTAACAGACCGGACTGCTTTTTGATCTGGCACAGCAATATCCACCATTAAAGTGTAGGGTGAAAATCTGGTAAAATTATTTGCCCTATTGCGTTTATAGCCCTGAACAGGTTCTAGGTATTGAACCAAATTAGAGAGTGCCGTAACATCGTTAGTCCCCATTAACCTACGCAACATCATTTCCTTGTTCTTGATGTGAGTCAGCCCGAGTGATTCCAATTGAATAGAAACAATATCCATCCTTCTGTACATATCATCCACATTTCTCAGTTCTGCTGGAGACCATAGTCGCTCTGCTATTGCTGCGGTTCTTGGCCATACCCTTGAATCAAAGGTCTCAGCACTCACGTGTTCTGTCCACATGGTAGCCTCACCACCTAAGATCAACTTTTCTTCTTCAGCAGAGAGCAGTTTTTCACCTTGCTGAATTTTCTTGATAATATCCGATTCAAAACGATCAAAATTGGCTTCGCTATCTGGAATGATGATGTCATTTCGAAATGGAATAGGGTCAGTCAGGTAATGATAGGATGCAGGTTGTACAAGGTCGATGTAAAAACCTTTGGACAAGATGCTCTTGTAGCCATTTTTGGCGGAAGACAAAAGTGCCTCCATGCCGCGCCACGACTGAATAACCATGTCCTTCGGCACATTGGTTTCAATCAATTGATCATAACGTCCGTCTTGAAAATATTTTTTTGCCGATGCCGGCGCCACTTCTTTCATCAGTACCTCATCCCATCCCACCGTTATTTTTCCACTTTTTTGAAGAATAGCCTGTACTTTTCTATTGAAATAATTTTGAAGTGCAAGTGTGGTCTTTAAGTTATTGCTCTGCATAAAAGACCGAATGGATTGGTTTTTTTGCCAATCCTTACCTGTATTTTCGTCACCTCCAATATGAAAGTATTGATCGGGGAACAATGAAGCAACCTCTGTGAGCAAAGAGTCTAAAAAAGTATAGGTAGACGCTTTGGTAGGATCAAGTGTAGGATCAAAAACACCCCAATGGTCTTGCAGGGCATAATCACGCGCTACAGAAGCCAGATGAGGATAGGCATAAATCATGGCGGTAGAGTGGCCTGGCACATCTATTTCGGGCACAACACGAATACCCCGCTGATCTGCATACTGAACCATTTCTCTTACCTGTTCATGACTGAAATACATACCATCAGAAGCCAGTTGATGCAATCGCGGATAAACTTTAGATTCAATACGGTATCCTTGATCATCACTGATATAAAAATGCAACACATTCATTTTAACAGCAGCCATGGCATCGATGGTTCTTTTGATTACATCCATGGGCATGAAATGATAAGGCTGAGAAACCAATAAGCCCCTCCAAGTAAACCTAGGTTCATCTTCTATGGCTATCCCTTTAAAAAAATACCCTTCTTGACCTGCTCCAATTAATTGAATAAGTGTTGCCAAACCCCTAATAGCACCAATGTCGTTGTTGGCGGTCAACAGTATTTGCGCTTGGTCTATCTGCAATGAATAAGATTCATCCATTCCCAGAGCCAGGTTTCCCTTGGTTTTTATTTTTATCAATAGTCCTCTTCCTGAAAGTTTGCTGCCTTCATCTACCATCCATGTTTTAAAAAACAGGCCTGTCCGTTCCGCAACGCGTTGAAAAAAACGAGAGGCCTCTTTGTATACTCTTTCATTTGCGTCTCCCTGTATTTCTATTTTAAAGGAAGTATTGATGCTGAAATCCTTGTTCTTGAGGGTATACTTTGCAGGCAAAGGCATCAGATCAGGTATCTGCGACTGAACAGGCACAACAAAAAAAAGAGAGACAAGGAAAATCAAGTATTTCATGAGAGTACCACTTTTGCAAGTGCTTGCCAAAAGGCGGGGTATCCATCCCAATACACAAAATTGCAGCCCCAATGCGGACAAGGATCTGATGTGTATACAAGGACTTTGCCAGCACCGGTATTTTTTATAACAATTGCCGGATCATTTGTTTCTTTGAATCTTGCAATTACAACGGCATCATCCAGTTCAAAAGTTTTGTTGTAGCCCAAAATAGGAGGGCAGCCTTTTAGATCAAGACCCGGACAAAGCGATTCGCCTTCGGGGGTGAGCTCCATATAAAAACCTTCGGTGGTTTCTACTAGATCTTCATAATCCATGCACTTCACCGGAAGTATTTCCTTTAGTCTGGTTCTGCCCCATCCACCTTTTCCCAACTCCCCGGTAAAAGAATACCAACCCCCAAGGAACATGTATCTGCCTCCCGCATTGGCATGTTCAACAGACAACCTGATTCGATCTGGAAATGTGAGTATTTCTTTCCCAAACTTACTACGGTCAAAAAACTTAGGCGATAACTGAAAAAGTTTGGCATCAACGTCGCTAAAAATTACAAGATCATAATCGCTAAGCATTTGTTCGTAGTCACCCGGACCTAAATTATTATAGAAATCCCAAGCTGAAACTGAATTCACCTGGTATTCAGGATCCTTTTCCAGGGCTTCTTTCAGCCAAATACCGTAATTGAATATTTCCAAGCCCTTGGGACTGTGGTGAAAAGGAGTTTCAGCGAAAACCGGACCAGTTAAAATGGCCCAGTCGCCAACATAGTATACTTTTTTCATGACATCGTATTGTTTCTTAAATTTATTGAATTATTAGATAGGCAGCGCTTTCCTTATCTTTGTGGACTATGAAATTGTACAACTTCTTCATCAAATATCGCTTCCCCCTTGGCGTAGTAACTTTAATTCTTGCAATTGCAGCTAACATTGTTTGGTCATTTTGGCCTTCTTTGGCACTGTATATCATTGCCGTAGTTGCCATCTTTACCCATTTCTTTATTGGCCCATTGCGACTAATACAAGAATACCTTGAGGGGGGTGATTTTGAAGGAGCAGAAAAAGTGCTTAACGGAATAAAATATCCGGCACTTTTATACAAGCCCATCCGTGCAGTTTACTATACCCTTAAGGGAAATATTGCCATGACGAACCAAGACTTTGACTCTGCTGAAAAGCACATGAGAAAAAGTCTTGATTTAGGTCTGCCCATGAAAGAAGCAGAAGGTGCAAATAAATTACAATTGGGTATGATGGCCATGCAGAAAGGCAACATGAAGGAAGGTGAAAGCCTTATCAGACAAGCCCTTAGGGTAGGCATTCCTGATAAAGAAAGTGCAGCTATGGCCTACTTACAAATGTGTCAAATCATGATGCAAAAAAGAGAATTCAGGGCTGCAAAAGATTTTTTCAAAAAAGCAAAGGCACAAAAGCCTTCTAGTGATCAGGTAGTGTCTCAAATTAAGCAGATAGAGAAGTATATTTCGAGGATGCCGGGGTAAATAAATAGGGAACAGGGAATAGCCTGCCTGCCGGTAGGCGGGGGAATAGTCTGGTTGACAGTTAACGGTTAACGGTTGACAGTTTACAGTTAGCCAAATAGCTCTACAACCTTCTTCTTCCTGAATTCGAAGATGCCTTCCAGTTGTTTTTTAATGAACAAAGCGACTGCAATATCTCCAAGAAATCCCATAGGTGCTTTATAATGGATTAAGTCGGTCATTTCCACTCCACCTTCCACTTCCTTAAAATGATGTTGATGATGCCAAAGGACATAGGGACCGAATCGTTGCTCATCTACAAAGAATTTTTTGGGTTGCACATGCGTGATTTCAGTCATCCAAAACATTGGAATACCTAAAACTGGTTTCACATTGTAGGTCATTACCTGCCCCTGGTACATTTCCTCTCCATACAACTCATTAGTGAACTTCAGGTTGAGATAGTCGGGGGTCATTACCGCTAAATTCTTAGGATGAGAAAAAAAATCCCATGCCTCATCCAAACCCACAGGAATGAATTGTGTCTTTTGTAATTTATAAACTGCCATACACTTTATTAACATCTATTTAGCCGGAGTTGTTCTAATTTGTATTACTAAATTTGTCGCACAACCTTGTCCAAAAATCATGGAAAACACCTTTGAAAAAGAATACGCCTTGCTCAATGCCGCACAACGTGAAGCGGTTGATACTACAGAAGGTCCTGTGATGGTAATAGCCGGACCAGGTACTGGAAAAACCCAAATTCTTGCAATTAGAATTGGTAAAATATTATTGGCTACAGATACCAAGCCTGAAAATATTTTGTGCATGACCTATACCGATTCCGGAGCGATTGCGATGCGCAAGCGTCTGATTAAAATGATTGGTCCGGATGCCTATAAAGTAAACATCCACACCTACCACTCCTTCTCTAACCAGGTGATACAAGACAACCTCTCCCATTTTGAAAAAAATACAATGGACCCCATATCAGAATTGGAGTCGATTGCGATTGTGCGTGAACTGATTGATCAATTTAAAAAAGGTAATCCACTAAAAAGATACCGAGGCGACGTTTACTACGAATCGAAAAACTTGCTTCATTTTTTCAGTACCATGAAAAGAGAAGGATGGACGCCACAGCAAATCAAAACGGGGATTGAAAACTATCTGGTAAGCATAACCAACCGAGAAGAATTTAAGTACACAAGAAAATACAAACAATTCAATGCAGGGGATCTCAAAGAGGATAAAATAAATGAAGAGAAAGTCAGGATGGGGAAACTAGAAGCAGCCATCTATGAATTTGAAAAATACCAAAAGAAAATGATTGATCGAAAGAGATACGATTTCGACGACATGATCAATTGGGTGATTGCAGCGTTTGAAGAAACAAGAGAACTACTTGCGCACTACCAAGAGCAATTTCAATATGTACTGGTGGATGAGTACCAAGATACCAGTGGTACACAAAATAAATTGGTAGAGTTACTTGTAAACTATTGGGATGAACCCAATCTTTTTGTGGTGGGTGACGATGATCAATCCATTTTCAGGTTTCAAGGAGCGAGCGTTGACAATATGCTTCGATTTTTGCAGAAATACCCGAACATCAAAACCATCATGTTGACTGAAAATTACAGATCAACACAACCCATACTGGACTTATCTAAATCGCTTATAGACAGTAACCAAGAAAGATTAATCAAACATATTGAAGGTCTTTCTAAGATATTAACTGCCGGCAAACCTGAGTTACAATCGCAGAAGCAATACCCTGTTATTAAGGCTTTCCAAACGCCAAGAGAAGAAATGATTGGGATCACAGCAGCTATTGAAGCACTTGTACAGAACGGTACAGAACCAAAAAGAATAGCTGTCATCTACAAAGAAAACAAATATGGTGAAGAGATTGCAGAATTTCTGCAATGCAAAAAAATCAATTATTTCAGCAAGAGAAACCTTGATCTATTATCTCTCCCTTTGATTAAAAAAATCATTTTATTTTTTGAGTACCTCGATGCTGAAATGGATATGCCTTTTAGTGGAGATGAGATGTTGTTTGAGATCTTGCATTACGACTGGTTCGGAATTCAACCCTTAGAAATTGCAAAACTTTGCATTGAAAACAACCAAAGAAATTACAAGAAAGAAGGGACAGGATTCAGGATACTCATAGATGAAAAAACAAATACCGTTGCCGGCAGTCTTTTTGAAAAAAACATTTCAGATGAACTGGTACAAACGGGAAGGTTAATTGAATCCATCATTGGATCCATCAACAACATTACGCTGCAACAGTTGCTAGAAAAGACAATCAGGGACACTGGACTGTTGGCTGTGATTATGCGTTCAGCTGATCACCATTGGCAATTACAGGTATTGACCTCCTTTTTTGATTTCTTGAAAAACGAGACAAAAAAAGACCATACACTTGATCTGAGAAAATTCATCAAGGTAATCAAGATGATGAAAAACGAAGACATTGATCTTCCAATTGTGCAGGTGGGCGGCAGTGAAAAAGGAGTCAATCTTTTAACGGTCCATGGATCAAAAGGACTAGAGTATGAACATGTTTTCTTTGCAGGCTGCAATGCGTCTTTTTGGGAAAGTAAGCGTGCCATCAATCGTGGATTCAGTCTGCCTGATACCCTTTTTGTTTCAAATGCGGTAGTGGACAAACACGAAGAACTCAGAAGGTTGTTTTATGTGGCATTAACAAGAGCAGAACAATTCCTAACCATTTCCTTTGCAAGATTCAAAGAGGATGGAAAAGAAATGGAGCCCAGTATGTTTGTAGAAGAGATTAAATCCAAACATACCCTGGATGAAGAAAAAGTGATATTGAGTGATGAGGAAATTGGAAGTTTCAATTTGGTGAGGTTACTTTCAACCCATGCGCCTGTTATTGAAAAAATGGAGTCGGACATCATTGACAAAGCGTTGGATAAGTTTACAATGAATGTAACTGCATTAAACAATTATTTGAATTGTCCACTTGGGTTTTACTACCGAAACCTCATACGAATACCTTCACCCAAAAACGAAACACTGGAATTTGGTTCTGCCATCCACCATGCGTTGGAAATGATGTTCAACAGGATGAAAGACCATCCCAACAAAGAATTTCCAAAAAAAGAGGTGGTTGCAGACGATTTCATTGTTTATATGTACAGGCACCGCGAAAGCTTCACCAAAGAGGAGTTTGAAAGGAGAATGGAATATGGAAAAGAGGTTTTGGAACAGTATTACACCAGAAAAATCAATGGCTTTAATAAAGTGGTGTCTGTTGAAAGAAACATCAGAAATGTAATTGTGAATGGTGTTCCATTGAAGGGCAAAATAGACAAAATGGAATTTGAAGGCACCCATGTAAATGTGGTAGATTATAAAACAGGAAACCCAGACAATGCCATTAAAAAACTCAAGAACCCCACACTTGATCCTCCCTATGGAGGTGATTACTGGAGGCAGGCTGTGTTTTATAAATTGTTGATTGATAACCATGAGCAGGGTAAATATCAGGTGATGAGCACAGAGTTTGATTTTATTGAACCCAACGCCAAAAAAGAAATCAAATCACAGAAACTAGAAATAACCAGAGAAGATACAGACCAACTAAGAGCACAGGTTGTTGAAGTTTGGGAGAAGATTCAATCAAGGGAATTCTATAAAGGTTGCGGAGAAGACGATTGCCATTGGTGCAATTTTGTGAAAACGAACAAACTGGAAATACAAGAAGAGGAAGAAGAAGACCTGAATTAGATTTGAGATGAATAGAACTGAAAAGGAATCAATTAACTTTGCAGCAATGAACAGATTTGGTTACATCCTATTATTTGCTGTTTTTTTGAGTTCATGCGGACAACAAGTGGCGCCAACAGGTGGACCAAGAGATTCGTTGCCCCCGAAATTGGTAATGGCCATCCCTGAAGTGAATGCAAAGAATTTCAAATCAGACAAGATTGTTTTGTATTTTGATGAGTACATCACTTTAGAAAATCCTTTTGAAAAACTCACCTATTCTCCTGTGCCTAAAACGAACCCGAATTCTGAAGGGAAACTAAGGACCATTACCATCAAATTAAAAGATACACTAGAACCCAATACCACCTACTCTATTGACTTTGGAGAAGCCATCAAAGATATTAATGAAAATAATATTTTGAAAAACTTCAATTACGCTTTTTCAACAGGAGATTATATAGACTCGGCCTATTTAACCGGAAAAGTAATTGTTGCAGAGACGGGCTTAATTGACAGTATGATGGTGGCTGTTTTGCACAATAATTTAGACGACTCAGCTGTAGAAAAACTAAAGCCCAGGTATTTTGCAAGACTGAAAGGAGATGGAAGTTTTCTATTTAGAAACATAAAGCCGGGTGCTTACAACCTGTTTGCAATCAAAGACCAAAATGGAGATAAAAAATACGACCAACCCAGTGAACTCATTGCGTTCTTAGATCAAAGTATCACTGTTGGGGTTGATACCGCCGCATCACTTTATGCTTTTGAAGCCTTGAGAAACGATACCCAGGTGGTAAAAAAACCAGCTGTGAAACAAGCAGCAAAAAAAACAGAGGACAAGCGACTGCGCTTTTCAAATAATTTAGAATCGGGCAGACAAGATCTGTTGTCTAGCCTCATCTTTAAATCTGAATATCCATTAAAAACATACGATACTTCTAAAATACGCTTAACCGATCTTAAGTTTAAACCTGTTGAGAACTATAGCATTGAAAAAGACAGTACCGACAAACAAATTACGTTAACGCACGTTTGGAAGGAAGGGGCCAGATACAACCTCATTATTGAAAAAGATTTTGCCTCCGATACGATCGGCAACAGCATAACAAAGACAGATACACTGGAGTTCAATGCAAAAAAAGAAGCCGATTATGGAAGTATCGATTTAAAAATCGAAAACATGGATACCACTATCCACCCCATTGTCTTCCTCACTAAAAATGCGAAACTTTTTCTCAAGCAAACACTAAACAAATCACGGTATAGAATCAAGTTGTTTGAACCAGGAGATTACGAAGTGAAAATTTTATTTGATGTAAACAACAATGGCAAGTGGGATACTGGCGATTATTGGAAGAAACTGCAGCCAGAAAAAGTGACAGCAAGAAAAAAGCCAATCAGTATTAGGGGAAATTGGGACAATGAAATTACCATCGACCTCAATAAAATAAACGAACAGTAATTATTGTATGTAACTGTCAACCGGCAACCGATTACGTATGCTTTTTGCTAAAGTCATTTCATCTGCATACTCCAATTCACCTCCAAAAGAGATGCCCCTCGCGATAGTAGTAAAACGCAGATCAGGCTTATTGAGTTTTTTTCTAATATAATAAATGGTTGTATCGCCTTGTATGGTTGGGCTCAATGCAAATACCACTTCTTTAATGTCTTCTTCCACTACACGACTCGTTAGAGATTCTATGGTAAGCTGATCAGGACCAATACCATCTAATGGTGAAATGACCCCATTTAAAACATGGTACAATCCATTGTATTGCTCAGTAGATTCAATGGCGATAACATCCCTGATGCTCTCTACAACACAGACTATCCCTCGTTTGCGAGAGGCTTGAGTGCAGATTGTACATCGCTCTTGATCTGAAATATTAAAGCAGTTTTTACAGAACTTGATTTCCTTGCGCATCCTGGAAATGGTGTCGCTGAAATTTGCAACTTCAGTTTGTTCTTGCTTTAATAAATGCAGGACCAACCTAAGAGCAGTTTTTTTACCAATTCCAGGCAATTTGCTGAACTCTTTTACAGCAGCTTCAAGTAGGTGAGAGGAGAGGTTCATTGTACTGCAAATATATTGAAAACAAAGCGTGAATACCCTACCTAACTCTTGTCCAACAGCCTATTTGTGTTATCTTTGCACTACTTAAGTACAATATGAAAGACATTGCAACTTTACTCAAGAACAGGATCTTGGTAATTGATGGCGCCATGGGCACCATGATACAAAGACATAAACTACAAGAGGCAGATTATAGAGGAGAAAGATTCAAGGATTGGGAGAGTGACCTTAAGGGGAACAACGACCTCCTCAGTATCACGCAACCACAAATTATACAAGACATTCATTTGCAATACCTGGAAGCAGGTGCAGACATCATTGAGACCAACACGTTCAATGCCCAAGCTGTATCGATGGCCGATTACAACATGAGTGAGCTGGCCTTCGAAATCAATACCGCAGCAGCACGGTGTGCAAAAGATGCAGTAAATGAATTCAAAAAAAGACATCCAGAGCAAGCTGCAGAAACCGGACCATTTGTGGCAGGCGCAATAGGGCCAATGAACAAAACATTGTCATTGTCTCCCGACGTTAACAATCCAGGGTTTAGGGGAATCAGTTTTGATGAAGTAACGGATGCCTATTACGAACAAGTAAAAGCGTTGGTAGAGGGCGGTGTAGATCTATTGTTGGTTGAGACCATCTTTGATACACTCAATGCAAAAGCAGCCATTTATGCCATTAAGAAATACTTCAGAGACTACAAAAAAGTGGAACTTCCTTTGATGATTAGCGGCACGATTACAGATGCTTCAGGAAGAACGTTAAGTGGACAAACATTGGAAGCTTTTTACACCAGCATAGAACATGCCAACCCATTGAGTATTGGTCTAAACTGCGCATTAGGCGCTGATCAAATGAGGGCACATATTGAAGAGCTTTCACAGATTGCCACCTGCTACACCTCTGCCTATCCGAATGCAGGTTTACCAAATGCAATGGGCGAATATGATGAAGAACCACACGAAACAGCACATTTCATTGAAGAATGGGCAAGGAACGGTTTTGTAAATATAGTAGGCGGGTGTTGCGGAACAACACCAGAACACATCAGGCATATCGCCACTCAAGTAAAGAAAATTAAACCAAGATCGCTCCCCGTTGTTGAAACCAGCTTGGAAACAAATGAGCAATAAACATGAGCAGTAACATACATATTAAGCCTTACATGCGGTTAGCTGGATTAGAACCTTTGGTTATAAGGCCAGAAACCAATTTTGTTAACGTAGGAGAAAGAACAAACGTAACAGGATCAAAGAAATTTGCAAGACTTATTAAGGACGAAAAATATGAGGAGGCATTGACTGTTGCTAGGCAGCAGGTAGAAAACGGTGCACAGGTGCTAGACGTGAACATGGATGACGCCTTGCTGGATGGAGAAGTGGAAATGGTGAAGTTTCTAAACATGTTGCAAAGCGAACCAGATATTGCCAAGATTCCCATCATGATCGACTCTTCGAAGTTTTCTATTATAGAAGCTGGTTTAAAATGTGTACAAGGAAAATGTATAGTCAATTCTATTTCATTAAAAGAAGGAGAGGAGAAATTTATTGAGCAAGCCATCCTCTGTAGGAGTTTTGGCGCTGCGGTAATTGTTATGGCATTTGATGAGCAAGGACAAGCTGACACCTATGATAGAAAAGTAAACATAGGAATACGTGCATTTGATATACTTACCAAACAAGTTGGCTTTCCTGCACAAGACATCATATTTGATCTAAATGTTTTTGCTGTAGCCACCGGACTTGAAGAACACAATAACTATGGCGTAGATTTTATAGAGGCCACAAGGACCTTAAAACAAAAACTTCCTTTGGTCAAGATATCTGGAGGAGTTAGCAACCTCTCGTTTTCATTCAGAGGAAATGAACATGTGAGAGAATCCATGCATTCAGTATTTCTTTACCACGCCATTAAAGCCGGTATGGATATGGGTATAGTAAATGCAGGGCAGCTGGTGATATACGATGAAATTGATGCCCTGTTAAGAGCCCTTTGTGAAGATGTGATCCTGAACAGAAATAACGAGAACAATGAGGCTACTGAAAAGCTCATTACTTTTGCCGACACAGTGAGAGATAAAGGCCAGGGGACAAAGGAAAGGTCTGAAGAATGGCGACTATCCTCAGTAGAAGAAAGACTAAAACATGCCCTTGTTAACGGCATTACGGAATATATCGAATTAGATACGGAAGAAGCCAGACAAAAATATCCCAAACCACTTGATGTAATTGAAGGTCCATTGATGGACGGCATGAACGTAGTGGGCGACTTGTTTGGCGTAGGTAAAATGTTTTTACCACAGGTAGTAAAAAGTGCAAGGGTAATGAAAAAAAGTGTGGCTGTACTTACTCCTTTTATTGAAGAGGAAAAACAAAATGCATCCTCGGCGGGTAAAATTTTATTGGCCACCGTAAAAGGGGATGTTCATGACATTGGAAAAAATATTGTGGGTGTTGTATTGGGCTGCAATGGATATGAGATCATTGATATGGGCGTGATGGTTTCTGCAGATAAAATTCTGAATGAGGCTGAAAAATGTGGAGCAGACATCATTGGACTAAGCGGATTGATTACCCCTTCACTCGATGAGATGGTCCATGTTGCCTCAGAAATGAAAAGAAGAGGAATGAAACAACCGTTGTTGATTGGTGGTGCAACAACATCAAGGATGCATACTGCATTAAAAATTGCAGAGCAATACAACAATGGCGTAATTCATGTATTGGATGCGTCAAGAAGTGTTTCTATTGCTGGATCGCTTCTCAATAAAAACAAAAAAGAATTATTAGAAAACACCAATGTAGAATATGCTAGGCTACGTGTGGAGTTTGCTAACAAAAAGAACAGCAAAGAA
>CAMDFC010000029.1 GCA_945897185.1 Chitinophaga pinensis
TGCAATAATTCTAGATGAACAAAGTAACCATCTGCAGAAATAGTAAAATTACCTATTTGTCCGCTCATAATAGAACGTATACCTTTTATTTTCGCAATTTGAAGTATACCATTTATCCAAAAATAATTTTGCGTTAAAGAAGGGCTAAAAGGATTACCTTCCAATTGAACTAAATCCAAGTCTGATAATTTAAAATCATCAAAGCGGCAAAAATTTGCTTTAATATTTGCTTGTTTAGCAATCACTTTTTTGACTAAACCGGACTCATCGGCATATTCCTTTTCTTTTGAAGTTAAATTTGACATCCCTGATGGCACACTTGTAAATGAATTTAAGCATTTGCCCTGATGCTTTAATTCTAAGGCACTAATCGTTGCTACAGACATTGAATCGAGACCCGAACTCAAAAAAACACCTACTTCAAAACGGCTTCTACACCTTGATTTTACTGCTTGACAATAAATAGATTTTAATTCAAAAAAAAGATCAGAATCAAATTTATATAAATTAGAATTTCTAGTTTTAAATATGTCGTAATAACGATTAAATTCTACTTCAATTTTATTGTCAAACATCACAAAACAACCATTCTGTAAACAATGAAGATTTTTAAATAACGTTTTACCCTTATCTATTTTTAACCCTTGCACTGAAAAATAAAAAAACTGAGTTTCATCAAGTTCGGGTTGAAAAAAAAGTAACTTAGAAAAAATACATGGATCGGAAGAAAAGAATATTGATCCATTGATGTTAATATAAAATACTGAAGAAATCCCAGTTGACTCCTTTCCAATGAAAAGTTGATTCATCAAATAATCAAAAAGAACGAAAGACCAATCACCTTCTAAATGATGGACGCATTTTCTACCCCATTTTTGGTAAGCCTTCATAACAAGTAAAGAATCAGGCGTATTTTGAAGTTGTTTTTGAGTTAAGCCAATCTTATCCCCTAATTCATCACGATAGTCGAGACGAATATGTCCAGTTAATATATAACGCCCACAGTCACTTTTTAAAGGTTGTTTATCATAAACTGACTCTGGAGTAACCCTTAACATCAAATGCCCCATTGCAATTCGATTATCTATAAGAGTATCTAATTCATCATAACCTTCTCGATGAATAGCAGATTTCATTTGATCAAATGCTTCTTGATCAAGATTACCACCCGGACTAAATACTCCAAAAAAGACACTCATACTTAAAATTACGAAGCAAATATCAGAACCACTTAGGCTTTAACAGTCCCAAACCATGCCACAGGTGTATATTTTTCAAATCCTCGCTTACCTATCACAATACGATCACCACAGCGTACCCATGCATGTGCCGACAATTGGTTATCTCCTTTGCTTAATCCAAAATAAAGCGTAGATGGAAGTTGTCGCCTATTCAACATAAATTTTGCTGCCAAAGCTTGGTCGTAACATTTGCTTCTGTGGAGCGTGTATTTAACAGCCCTCTGCAAAGATATGATCACCAACAATAGTTGAGCGTCAGTTAGGGAGTCTTTCGTTGTTTCTACTTGAGAAACACCAATCTTTGCAGCAATCTTTTTAAAAGGAAAGAATAAGATGATAGCCTTGGAGACATGAAGAAAAATCCAAGCCTCACAAAAAAAGAGATAGTCGTCTAATTTCCTATTCTTCATGTTACAATACGAATGATGTTCTTCTCCAGCAATTGTTCTAGTAACTCTTTAGTGTCATGTTCACATAGCGTCTTTTCTACTGCATATTCTTTAAGCAATTCTTCTACCAAATCATCAAATGTAATTTCATTCTCTAATTTTGTCCATATTGCAGAGGCGACTGAATTCAGACCAAAATAAAATCCAGAATCCATGTCCATCATCACCACTTCCTCTCCTATTTTGGATTGTATGATTTTCTTATTTTGAATATACTTCTCTTTCATATGTTATCTTTTTCCAGCACCTCCGTTACGATATTCGTTATCTCTTCAACAGAATAGAGGCCTTCTGGTCGAACTACAAGGTACCCCTTAACCTGATTAGCCAAATCAGCAAATAGTTTAAAATGTTCTTGCCTTAAGTCAATGCTACCCAAAAACTCTCCACGATAAGCATTAGACTCTAATTTTTGGAAAAGTTCTGCTCCTTGCACTTCTCTTATCCGAACCTCAGAATCAGCGGGAGATTTTTCTATAAAAAAAACAACATTTGGCTTATAGGGATTTGTTTCAAATTTATCATGAAAATAAAAACCCGCCTTATCTAAACCAGGCCTTAATTGTATATCCGGAATACCAAGAAAAGAAAAAGCAGTGTAGGTGTCTTTCCAAAATTTCATCATTGGATACGACGAATGCATAAATATACCTTCGGAAGTGTCAGAAACAGGTACACAAACATCATCAGAAAATAAAGTAAACCCTCTTGACATCAATGAGGCCAGGAGTGTTGACTTTCCAGCACCAGAATACCCACAAAGCAAAACAAGTCGATTGTCTACCTTCAAGGCAGCTGCATGTAATGGAATTTGTTTCCGTTGGAACAATATTGCAGCAAATACATTAGAAAGACAAAACAATCTTACTGTCGATTGATCCGCACTTTCCTGTAATTGAACTACAATTCGACTTCCACTTTCCGCCCAATAACTTGCAATGCCGGGTAAAACTAATTTATACGACTTATCATCGATATAAATTTGTCGTTCACTACTTCCTATTTCTTCCTGTTGATGCAAGGGCACATTACCCAAAAGCAATTCGATTTCAAAATCTATTGTTTCGTGCAAAGGAAATAATTCAGGAAAAAATATTTCACTTTTAATTTTCAATCCATATGCCAAATAATAGTACATCGATAGAAAAAAATTTAGGATTTAATTTTTCGATAAGCCCATAAAAAAGGACGTAGAGGGAAATAAAGAAAAAATAAACTGCTTGGCAAAGGTAAAGTTAGCCAATCGGTAGTATTTGTCAGGTTCTTTAACAATAGCTCTTTTGCCAACATTGGCCTTCGATTTAATGAAAGCGTATACAAAAGATTAAATAGTTTTTCTTTCGCTGTATCACAGAAAGATCCCTCGTAGTCTATTAAATGCCTTACGTAATTTAACCGAAAGTCATCGATAGTTGTCAGCTTAATCTCAGCAATCTTCTCTGGAATGATCAAGCCATAAAATCCCTGTAATAAACTCCATGCCAATCTCAACTCTCGCTCAGACCTGAGGTCTTTGGCGCGTAAAACAACCGACTCCCAATCAAAATCAATCGTCTTATTCAAATGCACCAAATCAACCAGCCACTTTAACTTGTACCATCCATGCTCTGCTCCATGCACGCACAAAAAAATAAATTGATCTACATGGTTAAATACCGAAAAACTGACTCCATTCATTTCAACCTGCATCAATTTCTCTTGCTCTTTAATTGGGTCAAACATGAAATTTCCCAAGGCATTACGCAACTTCCAATGTAATTCGATTACTGGAGCGCTGCTATCGCCAGGATGATAAAAAATTTCATCGTGGTTACACTTATGGATAAAATTCAATTGTCTTTGGTTGAACGCATGATGATCTAGTGTACTTACATAACCAAGAGCGTGCAAAAAGACTTTACCTTGATTGAAAAACTTTTCTTCAACCCATACATCAAGATCAACCAAATTTCGCTTACCGATATCTCCATAGTATAGGTGTGAAAGAAATAACCCTTTCATATAAATGGCACAAATACCATTGGCTTGGAAAAATTGTTGCAACCGAACTTGAATAGCTAAACCCTTGATGGCTATGATCTGATTAACCTGGGCCAACTGCTCTATTTGAGAACAAAAGGCAGAAGAAAAAAAAGAATTCTTCTTCAAGGATTGAAAGGCCAATTCACACAAATGGTGTCTCTTCAATAACGAAAAAAATTGATCTTCATTAAAGCGATTAGAACTAGGCAACTCATTTAGAATCTCATTAGTCCTTTTCTTGTCAAGCACTGAGCAACTCAACATCAATAGAAATTCTTGTGAATGGACCTTATGTGGCATATTTCAAATTAACGCATAAGATACATTTTGCCATATCCACTTCTAAAATACTTATCGGTATTGTATGCCCCAGTATTTAACTTGTCGATTTTCTTTCCATTCATGTCCGCTACAACCCTGTACAAATAAACACCATTGGCAAGCGGCTGACCATACTGGTCTCTTCCATCCCACTTGTACTCTGTAATATTATTGCCTATGCGTATTGGACCTAGTTCCTCTTTGTTGATTTCCTTCACAATTTTACCTGTTATGGTAAGAATTTGAATCCTGAATTGCGTTGGTAATTCTGAGCCAGTTAGTGTAAACACAAAGGCGGTAGAGGTAGTGAATGGGTTCGGATAGTTTAATAAATTCGAGATCATTGATTTATTCACCACTTCAAAGGCCACGCTATAATCAATGGCACCAGATGCGTTATTGCTCCTGTCCTTTGCAAATACAATCAGCTCGTACTCCCCATCTTGGGTAAAATGAGGCCTGTAATGAACTGCAGCAGCATTTTCTTTACCAGCGCCATCCAAAGTAGCCGGAATAAACTGAAGCGTATCTCCGTCAAATCTGACGTTCTTTAAATTACCATCAGGCATTCGAAGTTTAATGGTAAATAAGCTGGTATCGTTCAATGCTAAAAATCTAGAGTCGTCTTTTAAGCTTATTACAATAAAAGGTTTTGCACTTACAATGTCTTTGTTTAGAATTCTCACGCCATCAAAGGTGACATCCAGATTGGGTGGTGTTTTATCGGGAGTGACCGACAAGCTGGTAGTCTGGTAATTGTTAAATAAGTACTGCTCTGGTTGCGCAAAATCAGGGTTAAAATTGACAAAAACTGTGCTGGCTCCTTTCAAATCTTTGGTATCCAAGAGATAATCTACTACGATGGAGTCTCCCACAGGAATTGGCCTTCGCAACTGATCAAAAACGACTTTAGACTGATTAGTTTCATCCGTGACGGTCATGACGACTTTAACGCTATCAAAGGCTACATCACTGATATTTCTGAAACCTGTTGATAACCTTATCTTCTCACCCGTCTCTACTGTGTCTTTAAATGAGATTATAGCAGTTGGAACGATTGCACCCTCTGGGACTGGTTGATATTTAAGCTGCATGTATTTTGTCTGACCTGGTGTTTTATATACAGGATCTGTAGTTGTTTGTACAATCCTCAGATATGGATATGTTTTTGCATCGATAAATGAAATTGAAGTGTCTTTAAAGACCGTATTACTTTCATACAACAAGGATTCAGATTGGTCAGTAGCCAATCCAAATACCTTATAATTCATTTGATCCGCCGATTGTTGTTCTGTTGCAAATCCATTCCACAAAATACTTCCCCAGGTTTTAGAAGGTCCAATTTTCACAGAATTCATACTACCAGTCTGACCAGAAACCCTAAATGAATAATTTGCTGTCAAAATATCTGACGGAATAGATCCCACTTTTTGTTCTTGCACCAACCATACACCAGATTCATCTTTTATTGCAACCATCAACAAAGGAACATTCTTGTAAAAAGAATCTACAAGACTAAAGCCTATTGACTTTAGCTTGTGATATAAAGAATTATTTGAACCATACAATGTCGTATCCTGCTTCCATGTATCAATGTACCTATTAGCTGGATTACCATTTGACCAATTGATCATCACTACAATATTACCCGGCGCAAGTTGATCAAAAAAGTCCATGGCATTTTTTCTCGTCAAAGAGGAATTGTATGAAAAATTAAATTGATACTGCGTACTAGGATAACATGCAGCGAGATAAAAACTGTTGTACAATCCTGTATTATTTACCAATGCATTTTTGGCAGGATTCCCTGTTTTCTGATCAAAAATCAAAAACTCTAATGATCCTAACACAGTACCACAACCCGTGCTCCTCAAAACCGTAAGATCTTTGGCAATAGATGTGTTCACATTTGGGAATATCCCTGTTCTTAAATTTATTGAAGTAGATACTTTGGAAAACTCAAGGGAGCGACCATTAAAATTTTGTTGAGATTGTGTATTTCTCAAAAACTGATAATAATGCGACTGACTCCAACCGGGACCGCTATTGGGTAAATAAACAAACGATGAATTGGCCCAGTTTTTTACCGTACCTGTATCGGGCTTCTTGGCTACCCTCCAATAATATACAGTACTGTCGCGCAACTGGAGCGAAGGCACATATTCAATAACACCGCCGGTCGAGTTTTGCATTTGAGATACCTTGGCTGGTGAATTGAACAATTCGGTGGTATCGACTTCCAAATAGAATTCAGCGGGTGCTGATAAAAATTTGGTTGTAGAGGCTTTAAGCTTTACAGAAGGGGTATTGACAATGGCAAATTCTGCTGGGTAAGCGGGACGAACATCATCGTCTGCAATAATAAATGACTTTGTAACTGTGTTATTGCTCCTCGTTATTTCATTTAGCTTGAAATCCGGGTCCAATGTGACGATAATCTTGTTTTGTCCCCTGTCCTTTAATGGATCAATCGCAACAGAAAGAGCAATCGAATCTGAATGGTTGACTGCTGGTCTGCTTTGGTTATAGAGGATGGTCTCTGCACCATCTGCTTTTTGTCGCACCACCTTAACCCTGACTGAATCTCTGCTTACTTTTCCAATATTCTGGTATTTAACCATAAGGTTGAAATTGGAAAAAGTAACATTTAAATTGGCTGGACTCACCTTAACCAGTGGTTCTTCAACAACATAATCCGGTAATGTATGAGGGTATAAAGAAACTGCAGGATCTCCATTGAGCAGAAGTTGTTCTACGGTGATGGTGTTGAAAAAATCGATGGTACCCGTGGGATTGGCAATCGCCTTTAAAACATTGGTCTGCATTTCTCCAATCGAAGAACTGTAATTCTCTTTTGAAATTTTTTTGTACAAGTCATTTGTATATGTGTTCAGGTAATTCACAATTCCCAAATGTGTGCTGGCAAGAAATCCAATACTCCCCTTATTGGGTGTTAAAACGTAATTTTCTGTTATTGATCGTCTAGCCGCCGTAACTCTTAGTGTATCAAACGCAAAGAAATTTCCTACATTACAACCATTGGCAATGAACAAAGGATACTTACCGTCATTGCTATAAATGGTAGGATCATCCAAGTTATATTCCATTGAGCTAGCAGAAGAATGCCCAAAATAGGTAATAAGAGAAAGTCCTTCTTTAAAGAGATTTCCCAATAAACCAGAATTTACCAACTCGTTACCCGCAGGTGTAATTTTTTCAAAAGTATAGACCTTCGCTCCAAAAGCGGAATCAGTTAAAATTGTTTTAGCTGAATTCATATACCCATTTATCAGTCCCTGTAGATAAGGATCTCCACCTCCTATCACATGTGCCACGTTCTTCATCCACCCCTTGTCTGCTATGGTTTGCGAAGTAGACCTTAATGCCTGATCGTGTTGTTTTACTTTATCCAGGTATGCCAGAATTTCATCTCCATTGGTAACAGAAAGTCGACCTATCGGCGTTTCTGGAGTAGGATCATAATCGGTAGAAGATAGAATATTGTCTGAACCTGGATTACCAAATGTTGGTATCAAGTCCATTCTTTCTGAGATCGAACGAATTTCATTGATTCGATACTGGTCGTAAGTAACTCCTTTACCCACCAGTAGGATGAATTTAGGAGAAACTGATGTAAATGAATTTCTAGCATAAGCAATAAAATTCTTGATAGACAAGGGATGTTTTTTTATACCAAAAGCAAATTGATCAACCAATTCGTCGATATCATAAATCCCTACTTTATATCCACCTCCATCAGCAGAAGAACGGTAAGTTGCATATTGTTGAATTGGGTTTCCTTTGCTGCTGCTGTACAAACTTGGATGGGTAATCATAATGAACTCACCTTGTAGAGCAGCAGAATTATAATTGATAAAATCCTTTTTCTGCATTCTGCTCACATTCAAGATGGAAGTAGCAGTTGCATTCATCAGCACAAATTTTCTATCCCCACCTGCAGGTAATGCGAACTTCAATTTGCCAGCTTCTGAATTATCTGCAACATATCGTCTACCCTCATTGAGTTCATACAAAATTGGTTGCTCTGCACCTCCATTAAAATTGATAATTTCTAAATAGTTACCAACTACACTTGCAGGTAATACAAATTCAAACAATGTGCTTCCTCCAAAATTAAACAACCTTGGATAATCGATTTCGTACTTGTACGCAACCATCCGATCGGAAGCAACTGCAGATGCATTGATTACCCGAACCGTATCGATAGGTCTTCCCAATAAATTTGCAGGAAGTGCTAATTCTAAAACGGATGGTGTAAAGAAATTCATAGCATTGTCAATTACCTGTGTGCCGTTCACCAATACCTGTAACCTTCTGTTGTTTGGTGCGTTTCCGTAGGCATTGATTCTAAAAGTGGGAGCGGAACCACCAGGTGCCACATTATAATTTTGTTGCTCAACCAGGGGCGTGTTGGGTGTAATACTTCTACTGCTCCATCCCTCTCCCATGTCGTAAGAAGATGAATAAATATAAGAGCTGCCAACAACAGAAGCATAACCTGGATTGACCTGGTCTTTGTAATTCTTCGCAAAAGTATACATGAAATAAGGCTCAGCAGGTAATGTATTTAAAGCAACATTGTTCTGCGAAGAAACAATTCGTTTATTTATTCCAGTTAAATTGATGGTAAGAAAATAAACAGATGTATCCGTTTCTAAGCTCCATTTATTTGCAAGTTGAAGCCCCGGTCTACTATACAAAGCCTCATCTGCCTTACCATCGTTTATTTCACCAAAGAATTCAATAAAATCACTTGCACCTAAAACACCAGACGCAATTGAAGTATAAATTGGTAATTCTTGTCCGTTTCTCCACAATTGAAAAGCTGTTGCTTGGTTAGCGGATAGTCCATTTTCTTGAAGCGCTGTAAAAGGAATTCTGTATAAACCTGTTTGTCCAACTTTTATCTTATAATATGACTTATTGTAATCAATCCATTCGTTGTTGTATTGTGCTTGCACTCCTGCAAAGCAAAGTGCCAACAACAAACTGAATAAAGCTTTATGTATATTTTTTGATTGCATTAGTTGGGACTATTATAACCGGTGTTTTTGAATAAATTTAATTTCAAAGAAAAAATATGGGTGTACAAAGGATTGGATTGATTGGCAAGATTGGTAAAAGCATAATCAACCTCAACATTTTTCAATTTAAAACCAACACCCAAACCAGGTTGATAGATCCAAACCTTTTTTAAATTGGTGATATCCGCATCTTCAAGGGCCTGTTGGAAATTATAAATCCCCAAACGACCAAACAACAACTCTTTAAATCCAATTTCCAGTCCCATTCTTGGATCCATATTCATCGCATTAGAACTTAACAATACATTTCTTTTACCATCAAAGCTGAGCTCCATATTCAACTCTGCAGTTAATGCTAAGTTCTGGTTCAAGTCTGCGGTATAGGCTCCTCCAATTACAAGGCGTGGTGCAGTCATTTCGGTCGACTTTACCGGAATGTCATTGTTGGTGAGATAAAGCACCTCCTTTTCTTGGTCGGTGAAACTAAAGCTCCATGCATTAAATGTTGTGGAAACATCTTTAGCCATTATACCAAGACGAAAGCCCTTCAATCTATATTGAACTCCAGCATCTAATCCAAAACCCCAAGCTCTTGCAAAGCTACCCACACTGCGGTGAATTACTTTTGCATTAAAACCAAAGGAAAGCGAGCGATCCTCTTCATCAATTAATTTTTGTGCATACGAAACCAAAAATGCATAGTCTGCAGAGGAGAACGAACGAATGTTGTTGTAATTGATAGAACCATCTGGTTCAACTAAAAATAAGGTGTTGGGAATATCATCTACTGCAAAACGGACCAACGAGAATCCCAAACTTCTTGTGCTGGCTTCAGGATCTCCTAAAGGCATTGCAAATGATGCGTAATCGTATTTGCCAATACCCGCAAAATATTCTGCATGCATTAGAGAAAAAGAACTACTTTTTAAATGGGATAACCCTGCAGGATTCCAGTAACCAGCTGTTGCATCGGTTGTGGTGGCAACTTGTGCTCCACCCATAGCAAGTCCCTTTGCACCTGCTCCAATATTGAGAAATTCATTGGAATATTTTCTAAATTGAGCTTGGGTTGTACCTACATACATGCCAACGAGCAAAAGCAGTAGCGCTCTGGTCAAATTGGTAATTTTGGCCTTGTACATTGTAGGATTTGGAGTGACCTCAGTTTTAGTAGCTGATTTCAATGATTAAAGAACGATTTAGATACAAAAATATTGCCCTTTTGTGAGTAATGGTAAACCTTATTACTTTTGTTCAAAGATTTTATAATGAGTTTGATAGAAGAATTGAAATGGAGAGGAATGTTACAGGATATAATGCCTGGAACAGAAGAACAGTTAAATAAGGAGTCCACTACCGCTTATATTGGCTTTGATCCAACAGCGGACAGTCTTCATATTGGTAGTTTGGTACCTATCCTACTCCTCTATCACCTCCAACAAGCTGGCCATAAACCAATTGCTTTGGTGGGCGGTGCTACCGGCATGGTTGGAGATCCTAGTGGAAAAAGTGAAGAAAGAAACCTATTAGATGAAGAAACCCTTCAAAAAAACATCAATGGCGTAAGGTCTCAATTGGAAAAATACTTGGATTTTAGTGAAACTCGGACCAACGCTGCGGAGATCGTTAACAATTACGACTGGTTCAAGGGACTTGGTTTTATCGATTTTCTTAGAGATGTAGGAAAACACCTCACGGTCAATTACATGATGTCTAAGGACAGTGTTAGGAAAAGAATTGAAGGGGAAACTGGCATCAGCTATACAGAATTTGCATACCAATTGATGCAGGGCTATGATTTCTATTGGCTTTATAAGAATAAGAATTGTAAGCTGCAGATGGGGGGAAGTGACCAGTGGGGAAACATTACAACTGGCACTGAGTTAATCAGGAGGAAGGCTGCAGGAGAGGGTTTCGCCTTTACTTGTCCACTTATCACCAAAGCCGATGGAGGAAAATTTGGTAAGACCGAGAAAGGAAACGTTTGGTTAGATCCAGAAAAAACCACTCCCTTTCAATTCTACCAATTTTGGTTAAATGCTGCAGATGCGGATGCCACCAAATGGATAAAAATATTTACACTCTTGCAAAAAGATGAGATAGAACAAATGATTGAAACACATACAAAAGATCCAGGAGCAAGGATACTACAAAAAAAACTTGCTGAAAATATCACCAGTTTTGTTCATGGCAAAGAAGAGTGTGAATCGGCTATTCAAACTACAGAACAACTCTTTGGTAAAAAAGACGATATCAACTTTAAAGAATTAAATGAAGAAGAACTTCTACAAGCAATGGATGGTGTTCCGGTCCAGACGATTGAACATGAAAAATTGACTGCAGGGATTGATGTAGTAAGCTTCTTGGTTGACTCTGGCATCTTCCAAAGTAAAGGAGAAGCAAGAAAAATGATTCAAGGTGGTGGCATAAGCGTCAACAAAGAAAAAATGACAGATGCGGCCTTAATAATCAATCTGAGTCACTTGTTGGCTGGTAACCATATTGTAGTTCAGAAAGGGAAAAAGAACCATTTTCTTGTAAAAACAAATTGACAAAGGGATAGATTTGAATTTGGTCCAATTTTTTTGGGATCAAACTTGAAAAATCCTATTTTTGCGTCCTATTAGGATGCCTGATAGTATAATGGTAGTACGACAGATTTTGATTCTGTTTGTCTTGGTTCGAATCCAGGTCGGGCAACAATAAGAAGTAAATAAGTGGTTGATTTTCAACCACTTATTTCGTTTAAGGAGGTCCCAAAACATGTTTTTCCCCTATTCGTTCCCCTATTTTGAAGGAAAGTTGTAAAATGGATTATCGATTCTTAAAATTACCAAGCGTTTGTAAAGCCTCAAGAATACGATGCTGTCAATTATTAAAATAATCATCAATTTTTAAGTGCGCTATTTTATTCTTCAACCTTATAACATCGGTATATGCATTCTTTACTTGATTAATCATGCAACTACAGGGTGTTGGAATTAAATAGTTTTTCTTCAACCACTTGTTTAATTTTAGATTCGATTTAAAACTTGCTTGAAACAGTATTTAAAAATATTGTAGCCAAATGGACCAACATATCAATGCAAACCAGCTTTGTTTGAATGTGGGTATGTTTAATTAAAAAAGTTCATAGCCATGAAGTCCAATATAGGTGTTCCTTTTTTTTCCGATTTTAATGCAGATTTGCAAATTGAATGGCAAATGTCTAGGGCGGAGAAATACTGCTTCATCCATTTACTACAACACCTGAAGCCAGAAACTTCTATTGAGATTGGCACCTTCATGGGAGGAAGCCTTCAAGTAATTAGTAAGTTTTCCAAACAAGTCTATTCGATTGACATTAGTGAGGCACCAAAAAAGTTTCTTGAAGATAAATTTTCAAATGTTCAATTTAGGGTTGGCGAAAGTCACGCACTGATACCACAGGTATTGAAAGAAATAGATGCAAATAATCAAAAACTAGAATTCATTTTAGTGGATGGTGACCATACAACTAAAGCTGTTCAGCGCGACTTAAAAGCCATCTTGGATTATCCCCATAAACATCCGGTGACCATCATTTTACACGACTCATTTAATCCTCAATGTAGAAAAGGTATCAAATCAATTGATTACAGTAAGTACCCACATGTAAATTATGTGGAACTAGATTATATAGGAGGTTCTTATTGGCACAATGAAACCTTTAGGGAAATGTGGGGTGGCTTTGCAATGATTACAATAGACCCAAAGCACCACCACGAAACTCGTGTAACAGCCTCGTTGAACCAGATGTACAAAAGGGTTTTTTGGGGATCCGTCCATATATTCAAAGACCCACTTCAGTTTTTAGTCCCATTTAAACAACGACTATTTAAAAAACTGAACCTATCTCAACGCATTACGATGTATGAGAATTTCGATAAATAAGTCAGCGAAAAAGTAAATCCTTAAGCTTAAGAACATATAAACAGAAAGGCCCATCTTCTATTGAGACGGGCCTTTCTGTTATTTTAAAGTATTATGCTTATTAGCGGGTTGTAAATGATCTAACATCAGACCAAGGACCAGGTCCTGAAGCATTTGCCGCACGAACTCTCCAATAATAAACTACTCTTGAACCTAACTGAGGTGAAACAGTCACATTACGTGCAGTTAACCCAGTCCTACCAAAAGTAATAGTTGCAAATGTATTTGAAGTTGACACCTGTACTTCATAGGTTGTTGCTCTTGTTGCTGCATTCCATGATAATGCAGGTGTTCTGCTTACGTTGGTAGCATTAGCAGCAGGAGATCTCAAAGTTGTAGCAGTAGGAGCAGCAAGAGGTGCAACTGTTGTGAAACTACTAACAGCAGACCATGCACTTGTTCCTGTGGTATTGGTAGCACTTACTCTCCAATAATAAGTTGTGCTGTTGGCCAATCCGGAAATTGCTCTAGAGGTTGTTGTGATGCCACTGGCAGCAACAATTCCAGATGCAAAAGTTGAACTAGTTGAATATTCTAAATTATAAGTTCCAGCTGCTGTCGCAGCAGTCCAACTCAATGTAGGAGCAATAGCTACGTTTGTCGCTAAATTAGCAGGTGATGACAATGTAGGAACACTTGGTGCAGGTAAACTTGGTGTTGTGCCAAAATTAATTTGCAGTAACGCATCGGTAGTGCCAGTGCCAGTCGGAATACCTGATATTCTTCCTCTAGCAGCAGAATTTTTTAATCCAGTTTCAACTTGTGCAGTAGTAGAACCAGGAGCATACTCTAAATACAATGCTGCTGCGCCAGCAACGTGTGGCGATGCCATTGATGTTCCAGATATGGTATTCACAACAGTACTAGATGTATACCATGCTGAGGTGATCAAACTACCCGGGGCAAAAATATCAACTACTGATCCATAATTCGAAAAACTTGATCGTGCATCTAAAGATGTGGTGGATCCAACTGTTATAGCCTCTGCTACTCGAGCAGGGGAGGAATTCACAGCATTCACATTGCTATTTCCAGCAGCAACAGCCATCACAATACCATCTGTAATACACCTTCTAACAGCGTCATCTCCAGCGGTAGATATCCCACCACCAAGAGACATGTTACCAACTGCAGGCACTCCTGCTGTATGATTAGCTACAGCCCAATCTAATCCAGCAATAATACCATCAAATGTTCCATTGCCTGTTGCATCCAATACTTTTACAGGAATGATCTTCACGGCTTTCGCTACGCCATAGGTTGAACCTCCAACGGTACCTGCAACGTGAGTTCCATGACCATTCGCATCTTCTGTAGTTGGTTCTAGGGTAATTGCACTAAAGCCACCAGAAACACGTCCACCAAATTCAACATGGTCTGAACGAACACCGGTATCAAATATGTATGCCGTTATAGTAGAACCCGTTGTGTTATAAGTGTAGTTAGTAGACAAAGGAAGATTTGCTTGGTCTATTCTATCTAGTCCCCAAGTTGCATTATTCTGGGTAGCCACCAAAGTAACTACCTGGTTCTGTTCAATATATTTAACCTTAGGATTTTTTCTGAATTCCTCAATTGCTGCAGCAGTTAATCTTCCAGAAAATCCTTTAATGGCATGTTTAAACGTTCTTTCTTTTTTTGCACTAGAATTGCCACACATTCTTTCAGATTCCCCATCAATTTCAGATTCAGCAACGTCATCTTTGAAAACTACAATATAGCTGTCTTGCAAATCAGCAGGAACATTGTTTGCCTTGTAAACAGGCGCAAGTTGATCTTCTGAAATGGTGAAACTTTTCTTCCTAATAACCAATCCCTCATCTTTGGCACAAGCTGCCAGAATCAAGATTAAAGAAAAAAACTTGAACAACCGGTGAATCGATTTCAATGTCATAAATGATGATTTAGGGTATAAAAAAGACCAATTAAAAATATTGCTTGTTAATCAGGAAGGATGTGGAAATAGAACTAATCCATTTTGATTCGGCCTGATTTCCTTAACCACCTCAATACCAAATAGTAAACTACAAATAATGGTATGATGGCAATCAAGAGATAATACCTTGACCATGGATTTGCTCCAAAGATAAATGGATATTTGAATATTATGGTAAGAAAAACACCCGTTGCCCAAAAAATTTGTGTATTATTTTCAGTGAGCATGCATTTTGCCCAATTGAACTGCATACTAGAAAAGGTTTTTCCTATACCTTTCAAGTTGGGCAACCATCGGTTTACACTCGCGCAATAATCAAGATAAGGCTGACCAAATTTCTTGGTTAAAAAGTCTTCCTCTGCATAGATAATGCATTGATAGATAAAGAGAAACACCGGTACAACTACAATTACATAAATCAAAGAATTGGATAAAATACCCAATCCCAATAACATCAAATTGTTGCCCACATACAATGGATTTCTGCTATGGGTAAACAACCCTTTCGTGATCAATGCTTCGGCATGGATTCTTAACGCCTTATCACCTCCCCTTTCAATAAATGTAAATCCAATTGTAATTCCTCTTATAACGACTCCTAGGGTAGTAATAAACAAGCCTACCCAAAGTGCAATTTGCCAGTAACCCGGACCAAATACTTTTTCTGTGATCAATTCAGGGGAAGGGACCAACAACAAAGCATATAAAAAGATAAACAGCTGGTTTCTGTACTTAAAGAAAAAATTACCAATTGATATCATTGGTGAAAATTTAGGTGATTATTATTTAGATAAAGCATTTTTGATTTCTTCCAATATATCGTCTGGATGTTCTAAACCTACAGACAAACGGATCAATCCTGGTGTTATACCCACAGCTTTTCTTTCTTCTTCAGACAACTTAGAATGCGTGGTGCTGGCCGGATGAGAAGCAATTGTCCTGCTGTCTCCCAAATTATTGGTCATCGATAACCACTGCAAACTGTTTAAGAATTTTCTCCCCCCTTCGATGCCTGCTTTCAATTCAAATGTGAGAATGCCTCCACCATTTTTCATTTGTTGATTAGCAATCTCAAATCTTGGATGGGAAGCAAGAAAAGGATATTTCACCCAATTCAATGAAGGATGTCCTTCCAATTGCTTTGCAATATAAAGGGCATTCTCAGCATGCTTTTCCATTCTCACAAAAAGGGTTTCTAGACTTTTTGACAAGATCCAAGCGTTAAAGGGACTTAGTGAGGGACCCGTATTTCTCACGAAAAGATAGAGCTGTTTTATCAACTCTTTTTTTCCTACAACAACTCCTCCTAAGACCCGCCCTTGTCCATCTATAAATTTAGTCGCTGAATGCAAAACAAGATCGGCTCCAAATAAAATCGGTTGCTGTACTGCCGGTGTTGCAAAGCAATTGTCAACGATAAAAATAATATTGTGCTTCTTACAAATTAAAGAAACATAGGTCAAGTCGATGATATCTAGCCCAGGATTGGAGGGTGTTTCAACATACAATACTTTGGTATTGGACTTTATAAGCGTTTCGATCATCTCCGGATTATTCATGTCGAAATAACTGAATTCGATACCCCACTTGGGCAAGTATTTGGTAAGTATCGTGTGGGTTGAACCAAAAACTGCAGATGCCGAAATAATATGGTCCCCCGCCGAAAGGAATGTCATGAAACATGCGGAAACAGCAGCCATACCGGTAGCAGTTGCGATACCATCTTCAGCACCTTCTAACAAACAAATTTTTTGGATAAATTCATCCACTGAAGGATTTGAAAACCTGGAGTAAATATTTACATCCAAACTGTCATCTGCGAATGCAGCAGCCATGTCTTCCGCAGAATCATAAACAAAACTACTGGTAAGAAACAGTGGGGTTGAATGCTCCTTATGAGCAGTCCTTTCAATTTGTGTTCGAATGGCAAGTGTTTCTGGCCTCATGAATTCTAAGTTTTTATGAAGTAACTTCTTGTCCATTTACAAATACCTGAAAAACGATTTGAGCTCCAGCCATTCTCAATGTTTCTGCAACTGAACAATATTTTTCCATGGAAAGATCCACAGCTCTATATCCCTTAGCAGGTTCAATATTTCCAGTTAAATGAAAACGGATATCAATATGTTTCCACAAGGAAGGCTCTTTTCCTTCCTCCCTATTTCCATCTACTTCAATTTCCAAGCCTTCAAGGACTTGCTTTTGCTTTTTGAGTATACTTACCACATCTACAGCGCTACATCCACACAAGGCCGCCAACAAAGATTGCATAGGCCTAAACCCAGAACCATTACCCCCTTGATCAACAGGAATATCCATTCTCATGGTATGCCCATCTGAATCTGTAATATCAATCCCAAAATCGCCATCCGTTAAGGCAGCAGTCAATAATGCCATATGAATAACTTATTTATACAAATATACAATAGCCAAAGCATTTAGCCTTTGGATAATGCTTGAATACAGTTTTTCAAACTGACCTTCCAGTCAATTGGCGTATACGCAAAACTGGATTTTATTTTGTCTTTGTTCATCAAAGAATTGGCGGGTCTCTTTGCGGGAGTAGGATAGTCTGATGTTGGGATTGGATTGATTTTACAGTCTGCAGAAATTAGCTGTTTTATTTCATTGGCAAAATCATACCAAGTGATATTTCCCTCATTTGAAAAATTATAGATACCAGGTTGCCAGTTGACATAGCCTATTACATGCATAATGAAAGAGGCTAAATCTGCGGCCCAAGTTGGTGAGCCATGCTGATCATTTACAACAGAAATTTCTGGTCGATCACGCATCAATCGCATCATTGTTTTTACAAAATTATTTCCATGTACAGAATAGACCCAGGAAGTCCGGATGATGATGGAAGTTGGATTGTTTTCTATTGCAGCCAACTCTCCCTTCAATTTTGAATCTCCATAAACTGAAACAGCCTTAGGTAGATTATCTTCAAAATGCTCCCCTTTTTTATCCCCATCATAAATATAATCGGTAGAAACATGGATAAACTTGCATTGAATGGATGCAGCAACTGCTGCCAGAATACCTACAGCTTCCGCATTTACAATATATGCTAACTCTTTTTCAGTTTCCGCTTTATCAACAGCAGTGTATGCAGCACAATTGATACAGTAATCTGGCTTAAATGCTTGAAAAGTATTTCTTACCAAATCAAAATGATGGATAGGGAGGTCTTCGCGAGACAAAAACAAAAATTCAACATCTATAAATTGCTTAGCGATATCATGCAGCTCCTTCCCTAACTGTCCATTTGCGCCAGTGACCAATATTTTCTTCATGTAATGAATTAAAATATAATTTGCGTTGGATCAAAGGCTGGCAATACAAGGTCTTTTGCAGATACAATCATTTTATCTTCAGGTATTTGCCAGTCAATTCCTAGTTCTGGATCATTGTACAAAACACCAGATTCACTTTCCTTGTTGTAAAGAGAATCACATTTATAAAATACATCAGCCCTTTCACTTAACACTGAAAATCCATGCGCAAAACCCTTTGGAATTAACAGCTGTAGCTGATTATCGCTTGATAGTACAATCGAGTAAGATTTACCAAAACTTGCAGAAGTATGTCGCATATCCACCACCACATCCAAAATTTCTCCTTGCAATACACGAATCAATTTGGTTTGGGCATATGGAGGCTTTTGAAAATGAAGTCCTCTTAAAACACCATAGGAGGAACTCGACTGGTTATCTTGTATCCAGTTGAAATCAAGGTTGTTTTTTTTAAAAGTTGCTGCATTGTAACTCTCAAAGAAATAGCCGCGCTCATCGCCAAAAACCTGTGGCGCTAAAACTAACAACCCTTCGAAAGAGGTAGAATTTACTTTCATCTTATCTGTTTACATATTGTTGGTTGTAATACTGTTTGTAACTTCCAGAGGTTACGTTAGCAATCCATTCGCTGTTCGACAAATACCAATCAATGGTCTTCTCCATGCCCTCTTTAAATTGCAAAGAAGGCTCCCATCCCAATTCTTTGTTGAGTTTGGTAGCATCAATTGCATAACGCTTATCATGACCTGCTCTGTCTTTTACAAAGGTAATTAGCTTTGCACTTTCACCTTTTTCTCTTCCCAATTTATCATCCATGATCTCACAAAGGAGATGAACGATATCTAAATTCTTCCATTCATTGAATCCACCAATATTATAAGTCTCTCCTAGTTTTCCTTGATGGAAAATAACATCAATTGCACGCGCATGATCATCCACCCATAACCAATCGCGTACATTATCACCCTTACCATATACTGGTAAAGGTTTTGAATGAATAATATTATTGATCATCAAAGGCAGCAACTTTTCAGGGAATTGAAAAGAGCCATAATTATTTGAACAATTTGAAACCACAACTGGAAGTTGGTATGTATGATGATAGGCACTTACCAAGTGATCGGAAGAGGCTTTGGAAGCAGAGTAAGGCGACCTGGGATCGTATGGCGTTTCTTCAGTAAAAAAGCCGGTTTCGCCCAAAGAGCCATATACCTCATCCGTAGACACATGGTAAAAAAGCTTACCCTCGGCATTGCCCCAAGATCTTTTGGCTGCATTTAACAAAACAGCTGTCCCCATTACATTTGTATTTACAAATGACAAAGGATCTAATATAGAACGATCTACATGACTCTCTGCAGCAAGATGAATTACAGCATCAAATCCATGTTCAGTGAACAAACCATTGATGAATGGTTCATCAGTGATATCCCCTTTTATAAAATGATAATTAGCTGACTGTTCTACTTCTTTTAAATTTTCTAAATTCCCTGCATAGGTCAGTGCGTCCAAATTATAAATCTGATAAGCTGGATACTTGTTTACAAATAAGCGAACTACGTGGCAGCCAATAAATCCGGCACCACCCGTGATTAAAATTTTCTTCATGAGTTGCTCTTGAATTCTTTAGGTTGTTTAAATAATTCTTCTGTAGGAAGGGATTTGAAATATGCATAAGTCAACTTCAATCCTTCTTCCCTATCCACCTTGGGTTCCCAACCCAACAGTTGTTTTGCCTTGGTGATGTCTGGTTTGCGTTGTTTCGGATCATCAACCGGTAGCGGTTTGAATATAATTTTTGTATTCGCACCCGTTAAGTTAAGTACCTCCTCGGCAAAATCCAATAAGGAAATCTCAATAGGATTACCAATGTTTACTGGAAATACATAATCACTCATCAATAATTTATAAATACCATCCACCAAATCGTCCACATAACAGAATGACCTTGTTTGTGAACCATCACCGAAAACGGTCAGGTCTTCACCCCTCAATGCTTGTCCAATAAATGCAGGAAGTGCTCGTCCATCGTTCAATCGCATTCTTGGTCCGTATGTATTGAATATTCTAACAATACGGGTTTCCACCTGGTGGAAAGTATGGTAAGCCATAGTGATGGATTCCATGAATCTTTTTGCTTCATCATAAACACCACGCGGACCAACAGGGTTTACGTTTCCCCAGTATTCTTCTGTTTGAGGATGCACAAGCGGATCTCCATATACTTCTGAAGTAGAGGCCACCAACATTCTAGCACCCTTTGCCTTGGCTAATCCCAAGCAATTATGTGTTCCCATTGCACCCACTTTTAAAGTTTGAATGGGAATTTTTAGATAGTCAATTGGACTTGCTGGAGAGGCAAAATGAAGAATGTAATCTAGGTTACCGGGAACATGAATAAACTTGGTTACATCATGATGATAAAACTCAAATTCTTTCAACTTGAACAAGTGTTCTATGTTCTTTAAGTCACCCGTAATTAAATTATCCATACCCACCACATCGTAACCCTCTTTAATAAAACGATCGCAAAGATGCGAACCTAAAAATCCTGCAGCGCCTGTTATGAGTACTCTTTTGTTTGCCATGGTGTTTTAGTTGATGGATTTTCTTCCGATACTTTCATAATGATACCCCAACTGCTCCATAGTTGCGATATCAAAAAGGTTACGACCATCGAAAATAACTTTGTTATTTAGTAGTTGTCCAATTTTATTAAAATCAGGTGTTCTAAATTCATTCCATTCGGTAGCAATCAATAAGGCATCTGCTTTTTCAAGTGCTTCATACTGAGTTTCTGCAAATTTAATTTTATCTCCTACCACTTGTTTTACGTTGGCCATTGCCTCTGGATCAAAAGCAGTGATAGTCGCTCCTTCTGCCAACAAGGCCTCAATCATATACAAGGCAGGAGCTTCACGAATATCGTCTGTATTGGGCTTGAATGCCAATCCCCATAGCGCGATGTGTTTGCCTTGAAGATTTCCTTTGAAATAATTATTGATTTTAGGCATCAAGTGTAACTTCTGTTTTTCATTCACATCCATTACTGCGTTCAAAATTTGAAAATCGTAGTCGACTTCATTAGCACTATTTACCAGCGCTTGAACGTCTTTAGGAAAACAACTTCCACCATATCCGATGCCAGGGAATAAAAATCGTTTACCAATTCTTGCATCACTTCCTATACCAAGACGCACCATATCCACATCGGCATTTAATCGCTCACACAATTGAGCAATTTCATTCATGAAAGTAATTTTAGTCGCCAAGAAAGCATTCGCTGCATATTTTGTTAACTCAGCAGATCGAACATCCATGAAGATCAATGGATTTCCAGAGCGTACAAATGGGGCATATAACTCAGTCATCAATTTCTTTCCCCTTTCAGTGCCACAACCAATTACCACACGATCGGGCTTCATGAAATCTTCTACTGCCACACCTTCTCTTAAAAATTCAGGATTGGAAACAACATCAAATTCAACTGTTGCAGTTTCTGCAATTGCAGCTGTTACTTTTTCGGCAGTCCCAACAGGCACTGTACTTTTATCAACAACAACAACATATTCTTTGATGAGCTTGCCTAGTGACTTCGCAACACCCAAAACATATTTCAAATCAGCAGAGCCATCCTCGCCAGGAGGAGTAGGAAGTGCAAGAAATAGAATTTGTGCACCGTCAATTCCAGCTTGAAGATCGCAAGTAAACCGAAGACGTTCTTCTTTAAGGTTTCGTAGAAAGATTTTTTCTAACCCCGGTTCATAAATGGTTATCTGCCCATTGTTCAACATATCCACTTTGCGTTGGTCGATGTCAACACAGGTCACTTCATTTCCCGTCTCGGCAAAACAAGTGCCCGTTACAAGTCCAACATATCCGGTTCCAATTACAGCTATTTTCATGGTGTAGACTTTACTTTACAAGGTTATTTACGTGATATACAATATGATCAAGTTGCTCCTGATCCATCTCAGTATGAATGGGTAATGAAATCACGCGGTGTGTAAGCCAATCCGTAATTGTCAAATCCACCTCGGGTAAATTGAGGAAAGAAAACATTTGCTGACGGTGTGCAGGAACAGGATAATAAATCATGGCAGGAACACCTACAGCGGCCAATTTTTCTTGCAGCTCGTTTCTATCTACTCCATCCAAAATCATAGTGTATTGATGAAACACATGGGTATTTCCGGGCGACGTTATAGGTGTAGTAATTAAAGAATTTTCTTTAAATGAGGCATTGTAAAATTCAGCAACGTACCTTCTCGCATTATTGTACTCGTCTAGGCGGCCGAGTTTAATATTCAATACCACAGCCTGCATGGTAT
>CAMDFC010000030.1 GCA_945897185.1 Chitinophaga pinensis
GGGTTCTTGCTGACTCAAACAATGAAAACTTCCCAATCCCCAGATAATATCTGTTGAATCTATACCAACAATTTCACGGTCAGGAAAACTCTGTTGAATAATCTGTAATACTTTGTCGTCTTTGTCACTTCTAAAAGTTGGGACAACCACTTGTTTGTTCGCAATATAAAAATTAGCATAAGATGCTGGCAACATCTGTTCTTCCCAAATTACTGGTGCAGGCATTGGCAACTCCACAATATTCAACTGCTTGCCATTGAGCAAACGCATTTCTTTTAACTGCTTAAGGTTATGCTGCAGCAATGAATAATTATCTTCCTGTTTATTTTCTTCTATAACAGTTACAACTGTGTCTTCATCGATAAACCTCACTGTATCATCAATATGTCCATCGGTATCATCCCCTACTATTCCTTCATCTACCCACAACACCTGGTCTTGTCCGTAGTAATCCATCAAGTACTGCTCAATCTGAGTTTGGTTCAAATGTGGATTTCGATTGAAATTCAACAAACAGGCTGTTGATGTAATGACAGTCCCGGCACCATTAAAATCAACCGAGCCACCTTCCATGATAATACCCGGATTAAATACAGGCAAGCCCAATTTATTTCCAATCAATGTAGGGATAACATCATCAAGATCGAATGGAGGGTATTTATTTCCCCATGCATTGTAATTCCAATCAACAATTGCTTTTTTAGACTTGTCTAATTTGTTCAACAAAAAAGCGGGACCATGATCTCTGCACCACGCATCGTTAGTGGGATGCAAATGAAAATGAACTCTCGATAAATCTACTGATGCTGCTTGCAAAAGCTGTGTTGCTTTTTGTTGCATGGCTGTATCACAAACATTGATGTTGACATCCTCAAAACGAACTAAAGTTTTGATGAAAGCTACATAAGATGGAAATATAGTTTCAATTTTTCCAGGCCAAGATGCTTCTTTATGCGGCCAACTCAACCAAGTGGATTGGTGCGGTGCAAATTCTGCTGGAAAATAATAGCTGAGGGATTTGGGGGTTTGCATTTATAATAGAGTTGTGGGTTCTGGTTGTGGGTTGTGGGGTGTGGGGTGTGGGGTGTGAGTTGTGAGTTGTGGGTTGTGGGTTATAGGTTATGAGTTGTGTGTTGCGAGTTGCTTCCTTATAACACATAACGCATAACCCACAACTTTTCACTAATCTATAAATCTCTTCACAATATCACCATAAGAATCAATTCTGCGGTCGCGCAAAAAAGGCCAATGGGTTCTGTAACTATCGGTTTTGGATAAGTCTAATTCTGTTACAATCACTTCTTCTTGGTCGTGTGTTGCTTTTACAATCAAACTGCCGAATGGGTTGGCAACAAAAGAGCCCCCCCAGAATTTCATAGCACCATTCTGCTCAAGGCCAACTCTATTTACACTCACTACGTGCACACCGTTTGCAACAGCGTGACTGCGCTGTATAGTTTGCCAGGCATTGTATTGTTCAGTGTTGGTTACTTCATCCTGACTAGTTGCCCATCCAATTGCTGTTGGATAAAACAAAATCACAGCCCCCATTAATGCAGTGAGTCTTGATGCTTCCGGATACCATTGGTCCCAGCAAATCAAAACCCCAATCTTACCGTATTTTGTCTCAAACATTTTATAACCCAAATCACCCGGCGTAAAATAAAATTTTTCAAAATAAGCAGGGTCATCAGGGATATGCATTTTTCTATACTTACCCAGATAGCTTCCATCGGCATCTAAAACAGCCGTCGTATTGTGGTACAAGCCTTGTGCACGTTTTTCAAACAAAGAAGCTATCAGCACAACACCTGCCTCTTTTGCAACAGCTGATAGTATATCTGTTGAGGGGCCCGGAACTGGTTCGGCCAATTTGAAGTTTTCATAATCTTCAACGTCACAGAAATAAAGTGAAGTGAACAACTCTTGTAGACAAATAATATTGGCTCCTTTTGCTGCAGCATCTTTAATGCCTGAGATGGCTTTATCCATATTGGACTTCGCATCGCCACTGCAGCTCATTTGCACCAATCCTACTTTTACTTTTGACATATTTTTTTATTATAGTTATGAGTTGTGAGTTATGGGTTGTGGATTTAATTTAACTCATAACCCACAACTCAGAACAACTGAATTAAGTTTCCACCAACACCAAATCTCCCAAACCTCTTACACCAATGGATTTCTGCGACACAAATCCTTCGCCATATTTTACACCAATACGTTTGCCCATCAATCTTGCTCTTGCAACCAAAAACTCCTGAAAGTCTGGGGTAGAAATATAAGTCTGCGTTCCTTCCAAAGACGATTTGTTTACATGAAACTGAGTTGCATAGGCTTTTATCGCTTCCATGCGTTGTTCAAAAACACTACTTATATCTACAATCAAATTGGGTTCGTAAAATCGATCTTGGATATAATGCAACACTTGTTTTGCACGCCATTTTTCCTGTGGCTTTCCATCATCATCAAAGGTTTCAATCTTACTCAGTCCAGATAAAAAAGCCGCTTCTTTAATTAAATGACCTGCCCTTCCATGGTCTGGGTGACGATCATCTAAAATATTAGCCAATATAACTTCGGGCTGGTATTTGCGAATTGCGCGAATAACTTTGAGTTGATGTTCTTCATCATTTTTAAAAAACCCGTCACGCATCTTTAAATTTTCACGGACAGATAATCCCATGATAACTGCAGCATCAGCAGCTTCCTTATTTCTTGAGTCGATTGTTCCTCTCGTTCCCAACTCTCCTTGGGTAAGGTCGATCACTCCTGCTGCGTTGCCTTTTTTAACCTCATTAATCAAGGTGCCAGAACAACTGAGTTCCACATCATCAGGATGAACACCAAACGCCAATACATAAAGTTTCATTGAATTCATTTACGGTTGCAAAGATACAAATTACTCTGCATGCCCATACATGCGAGCCACCTCCAAAACAATCAATTCCATATCTGCATCCTCTCCTTTGGGATCATAATCCTGCTTTAGGCTACTTCCAAAAACCCAGGCAATTGTCTGCCAGAATCGGGCTGAAAATCCACCCCGGAACTCTTTTACCAAATTGTAACAAGAATTACGGGTCTCTCTATTAATAAGCTTCATCAACACTTTACCTTGGTAGACAGACAAGGCGGTAAGGGGTGCTGTAAATTCTTTTTTAAGTTCTTTTTCTCTTGAACTGAGGTATTTTTTTCTTGCACCAGCATCTTTGATACTCACCAAATTTCTGTTCACATCATTGATGATGTAACCTGCTTTCTTGGCATACGGATAAGTAACATAAACAGCATTGCGCAGTCTGGTCCATTTTTGCTTTGCTTTACGCTGTGCGGCAGTCATTTCACCAAATACCATCACCATATCCAGTTGGGCATAGGGCAGGGTATCTCCTTCATAAACAACAAAAGGAACCACCAGGGTATCGTTTGCACCATACCTGGATTGCGCATGTGTAAATGAACAAAAGGCAGCTAAAAACAATATGGTAAGATAGTAACGCAATATTTAAAGTTACGATTCTCTTAGGCTACGTACAACTTACTTTTAATCCTAAACCACATACTAATCATAAAACCAAAAACCGTTATTAGGGTTCCTAGCCACAACAGGTTGATCCAAGGGAAGCGAAAAGCTTTCATGGTAATGTACCTTACCACTGCATTGGACTCTTTTAAACCCAATTGCACTTTCCCGTTTTCAGCGCGTTGTAAAGCAACAACCAAATGTTGCTCCATGATGGTATCAACCTTGGTAGATGCTATTCCATCTTTTTTCAAATAAGCAGGATTTGCATTAAAGCGAATTCCCTCTTTTGAAAAAATCTCTACATCCGATACCCAAGCACTATCTACCATAGGCAGGTCTTTGTTGTCGTTTTTATTTGCAGCCATCAAATTATTTACAACGGCAAATCCGTTTGAATAAAACACAGTATCCCCAACTTCCACATCAGTATACCTGAAGTTTGCTGTATCTTTTAAGTTATCTGGATTTAACCAAGAAGTGATGTAAACAAAAACGTCGTTTGATAAATAATGTTCTGACCCTGGGTTAGAGGACAACTGAGAACTTTCACCACTTTTCACCAAAAATGCATTCGGCGTAATATTGAAAGCATCTACAATAGTTTCATCATCATTGGGATCTACTTCAATAAATCGAATTTTGAAGAAAACCTTGTTATTTTTTTCAACTGCCGAGTCGCCTAAATAGGTAACCACGTATTTACCCATTTTGACAGGCGTATTGTAAAGTAAGGTTACGTTTTCTAGCGGATCATCATCCCTTCCTTTTGCGTCTTTTAAACCCGTTACTGAAATACCACCTGCATTTCTAGAAATCAATTCTTTCTTTGATGCTGAAATAAGTATACCCACCAACATTAGACCGAATCCAAAATGGGCGATGGATGAACCTCCTGCTTTCATTTTCCATTTTAACACAACTGCCAGGTAATTGGCATTCGCAATTACCGTATAAATGGCAGCCCATAAAGCAACATGAATACCTACCAAAAATCCAAGTCCATGTTTATCGTATTTCACTTCACCCCAAATGCTCAGCGCTGCAGAAAGCACAACTGCTATAACAGTAGGTATGAGTAATTTAGACCAAATATATTTACGCGTAGTTTCCTTGTATTTAAAATACTGCGTCATAGCAGTAAGCAAACCAAGGATGATGGCTACCAAAATCATGATACGGTTGTAAACATATTCTACGTTCTCACCTATTGCCCAAGAAGTACCAAATAATTTATTGAAGAAGGGCAATGAAGTAAGGACAATAATATATACTGCAGAAATCAAGAGCAATAGAGAACCTACAAACATCCAAAACTCTCTTGAATTCATGCTTTCTTCTTTTGCAACAGTCGGTATGTTTTTTCTGTCTCTATAATAAAGAACAGCGGGCAAAAGAATAAAGAACAACTGCATCAAAAGCAAATGCCAATACAATGTACTACCCTCACCAGTAAATGAGTGTACCGAAGTATCACCCAATACGCCAGTCCTGGTTAAAAAAGTAGAGTACAATACCAACAAATACGATAAGAAAATAAAGAGATAGGTACTCTTCATGGACTGACCTGTACTCTTAAAGATGAGCATGGTATGAATACCCGCTACCAACAAAAGCCAAGGTACCATCGAGGCATTCTCCACCGGATCCCAAGCCCAATATCCTCCAAACGTGAGCGATTCGTAGGCCCATGCAGCACCCATCATGATTCCTAATCCGAGGATACCTGCACAAAACAACGCCCAAGGCAAGGCTGGTCTTAACCAACCTGCATGGTCCTTTTTCCAAAGACCTGCAACACCAAAAGCATATGGAACAATAGAAGAAGCAAATCCCAAAAACAAAATAGGAGGATGTATCACCATCCAATAATTCTGTAAAAGAATATTTAGTCCGTTACCGTCTAAAATATATTTACTCAAATAATCAGGATCTTTAAAAATGGGCGCATCTGGAAACTCATTGCGCATCAACACAAAAGGATTAGATCCAATTTTGATGTCGAAGAAATAAATACCAATTAGAAAGCTAGCCAGGAAAACCTGTGCTACACTCATCACCAACATTACCGGATGTTCAAACTTGCCAGCACGTTTGAAAATGAACATGCCCAATACCGCATTCCAAAATGCCCACAACATAAAACTACCTTCCTGTCCTTCCCAAAAACAACTCAGGAGGTATTGCACATCTAAACTTCGTTTAGAATGTGTGTGCGCATATTTGTACTCAAAGTAATGGTTATAAATAATCAAATAAAGGGTAATGAACAAACTCAATACCGCTATGGCGTTGATTATATATGTAGTTCTTGCTAATTTCTGCCAAGGCTTTTCAGAAAGTACATCTATAGAATTAGCAGCCTTAATATTTGCATACGCTGATACCAATGCAGAAAAAAAGGCAAGTAGGGTTAGAAACATCCCAATCTGCCCAATGAGCAAATGCTCTCCATTGTATTCGATCATAGAATAAATTGTTTAGGTTGGAAGACTACTCTGTTGTAGCCTTGTACGTTGTCTCAGTCATTTTAACTGACTTAGCGGCTTCTTCATCGGTGTACTTTGAAGGACACTTTAGTACAATTTCTTTACACTCAAAAGTTTCACCCTGCATGGAACCTTTCATCACCACTCTTGCACTTTTTTCAAAGTCAGTTGGCTTTGCGTTTTTGTAAACAACTTTTGTTGTAGATCCCAAAGAGTCTACCGCAGTGAAAGTTAGATAGTTCGGATCTTTAATTGGATCATAAATAATGGGCTGAGTAGTATCTATTTTAGCAATGAGGTGGACGAACTTACCCTCTTTCTTTCTTGCAGATTCAACAGAATCATACGTACTAATGTCGCCCATTAACGATAAAAGTGCTCCAATAGCTCCCGCAATCAGAACAAGACCTAGAATGTGTATTTTTTTCATAATTTACGAATATGCAAATGTACTACAAACGCCTGAATTTTATTTTTACTTAAATTGCAGTGTTTTATTGAAATTAGTAACGCAATTTTATACCGATTTATTGCGTTAATCACAGAAATTCAATCAATTATACAAAAAAATGATAGCAGATCTCTCTAGATTCGACCCCAATGGTGTGAGTGTTGCCAACAAAAATTTATTTGGACTCCCTTTTACAGAGGAAAATGCTGAATTAATCATACTTCCTGTACCCTGGGAAGTGACGGTCAGCTTTAAGGGAGGAACCGCAAGGTCGCCTGACCATATTCTTCATGCCAGTCTGCAAGTGGACCTATTTGACAGCCAATACCAAAATAGTTGGAAAAAAGGGGTTTTTATGCTACCAGTCGACAAAAAAATATTGCTTAAAAACGACTTCCTTCGGAAAGAAAATGAACTCTACCTCAATTTTATCAACTCTGGTGATCAAATTGAGTCCAACAAATTCATGAAAAAAAACCTCAAAGAGGTCAATGAAGGGTGTGAACAACTTCACCAATGGGTGTATGAAAAATGCAAAGAACAATTAGATAAGGGGAAAAAAGTGGGAGTGCTTGGTGGAGATCATAGTGTGGCATACGGACTCATCAAAGCCTTGTCGGAAAAAAATAAAGAATTTGGCATACTCCAAATTGATGCGCATTGTGATCTTCGAAAATCTTTTGAGGGCCTCACCCATTCTCACGGATCCATTATGTACAATGTGTTGAACGACATTAGCAGTGTTACAAAACTTATCCAACTGGGTATTCGCGATTATTGCGAATCGGAATGGAACTACATCTGTGAAAGTGATTTTAGGATTGTTACTTACTTTGAAAAAGAAATAAAAGAGAGACAGTTTGAAGGTGAATCATGGGCGCATATTTCAGACGAGATCATTGCTCAGTTACCTCAACTTGTGTATATCAGTTATGATATAGACGGACTAGATCCCAAACTTTGTCCGCATACCGGAACCCCCGTCCCAGGCGGGTTTGAAATAGAACAACTCAATTTTCTTTTTAAAAAAATCGTAAATAGCGGAAGAAAAATTATTGGCTTCGACCTCTGCGAAACTGGTGTAAGTACCGACGGATGGGATGAGAATGTGGGCGCCAGGGTAATTTTTAAAATGTGTAACCTGATGTTGAGCGAAATTTAAATTCCGCATGAGTAAAAAGAAAGTGCAAGACTACTTGGTTGTTGTAAAGAACCCAAACACAGCACTCATAGAGCGGACAGGTTGGCTGATGTCTTTACTGGCTATACTGATTCTCGGTTTTCAACTACTCCTGTTTTCAGGATCCTGGGGACTTTACCTTAGTCTCTTTGTAGTAGCAGTATTACTCATCAGTAATTTAAACGACAAAAAGAAAAACAAGTCCGTTCGCTATGGCAGGCTCTTAATTGCTGCAGGCATAGGTCTTGCTGCTTTTGGCGATGCTCCGTACACAAACCTTCTTTTTATTCTTCTTGGCGTAGCTGAACAATTTTTACTTCAAAAAAAAGAAATAGGGTTTACCAATGATGGCATTACCATCAGTAACCTAATCCCTAAAAAATCAGCATGGTCAGAAATCGATAACGTGGTTTTGAAGGGTGGAATACTAACAATCGACTATAAAAATAACAAACTCATCCAATTGGAAACAGATGATGAGGAAGACGACGAATACGATGTTGAAGAAGATGAATTCAACAACTATTGTAATGCGCAATTGCGTAAATAAATAAGCGGTAAATTTGCATATGTCACTAACCCACTCCCCCTACCTGCTCTATTCAGATGGCAAAGGAAATATTTTTGAAGATGAAACCCTCTACGCCCTTGGCCGCGCAGGATGGGACGCATTCCCAATTGAAATTGAAGAATGGATAAAACTCCCAGAGGGTGGTTCTCTTTACGAATTACCAGGAAGAAAAGGCATTGGTATTGATGTATTGACAGGCGATATGCGGCTTTGTGAAAAGGGATGGGCTGTTGCTGCATTTATTCCCCCTGCACATACAAGCACTTTCATTGCAGCATTTGAAACTGCTCCTGAAGCTGAAATACTTCCACTTTTTTGTTATACTGCTGCAGGATGGCACAATGAAGAATTTTATGTTACTGCCATAAGAATAGAAAAAGACATTAGACAAGAATCTGCAGGATATGATCCTGAAAAAATAAAACTCGGCGTGGAAGCCATGCTGGAAGCCTATCCCAACAACAGATTGGTCAATCATCTTGCAGAAACTTGTTGCAGAACCTATACTTGTCCAGCTGCCAGAAATTATTTCATTGGCCGATGGGAATGCCCCATACCCACATCTCCAGCTTGCAATTCCAATTGCATAGGCTGTATTTCGTTTCAACCCGAATCTGAATCAATTACTTCACCACAAGACCGGTTGCAGTTTAAGCCTACAGCTGAAGAAATTGTTGAATTTACGGTGCCGCATTTAATGAACGCGCCTTTCCCTTTAGTGAGTTTTGGACAAGGCTGTGAGGGAGAACCTCTCTTAATGTGGGAAACCATTCGCGAATCTATCAAAGAAATTAGAAAACATACTTCAAGAGGCAGCATCAACATCAACACCAATGGATCGATGCCAAAGGCTGTGAGGGCCTTGTGCGAAGCGGGTCTCGACTCTATTCGCGTGAGTACCAATTCACTTCAAAAATCTTGGTACGAAAAATATTATCGTCCGAATAATTACAAATTTGAAGATGTCATTGAAAGCCTAAAAATTGTAGATGAATTTGGCGGATGGAGTTCCATTAATTATTTCGTTTTCCCAGGCATGACAGACACCGAAGGTGAATATGAAGCATTGAGAAAAGTAATTAAAGAGACCAACCTCAAAATGATTCAATGGCGTAATTTTAATATCGACCCTGATTGGTACCTAGGAAAAATGGGCGTAACTGAGCCCATGCAAATATTTGGCGTAAGAAACTTGATGGAAATGCTCCGTGAAGAATTCCCAAATCTAAAATATGGCTATTTTAATCCATCCATGGAAAGAATCAAGGGGGATTATGAGAAGGATTTTGCGCAGTGGAGGAAATAGTTTGCAACAACTAAACTCCCCTCCTAGAATAGGAGGGGTGGATCACATGAGCGAAGCGAATGTGAGACGGGGTGGTATATTTTCATTCTACCACCCCTCACTCGCCCCGCAGTTGCGGGACTCGGAGCCCCTCCTATTCTGGGAGGGGAGTTATATCTTAATTTAAAGTTTAACAAATAAATTAAAGCTAAACTTTAAATATTACCGAACTTAAGGCCATCAATAATCAAGCCTAAATGATGTCCACCTTCAACCAACAAAAAAACCTCAAAGCCGGCACATACACCGTGTTGTTATTGGGTAGCTTGTTGGCACTCTGTTTTATCATTTCATGGGCTCCACCTATTGCACCTCCGGTTCAAGAGGAAGAAGGGATGGAAGTCAATTTAGGCGATAGTGAAACTGGCAGTGGCGATATACAACCCCTTATTCCGGGTGATCCGGCACTTGAAGCTGAATCAATTCAAATTCCACCGGCTCAACCAATAGAATCAACCCCAGTAGAAAAAGAGGTAGAAACGAACGATAACGACAAAGAAGCACCACCGGCAGTTGTTAATAAACCCAAAGACAATCCAAAACCGAAAGCAGAATTAAAACCAGCACCAGTAGTCCCAACTCCCACACCTGCCAAAAAGGAAGAGGCAAAACCAGTAGAAACGCTCCCAGCACCAAAACCCAAGGCAATTTATAAGTCGCCAGGGGCAAATGCAAACGGAACTGGTGGAAACAATGCAGATAGTTACCAAGCATCAAAGGGACAAGGTATTGCTGGCGGAAGCGGAGATCAAGGTAAATTAAATGGCAATCCCAATTCCGATAGCTACACTGGCAACAGTGGTTCAGGCGGTGGAAGTGGACTCACCATATCACGCGGACTCCAAGGTAGAAAGATAACCAGGTTTCCCTCCTTTGAAGACGATTTCAGCGAAAATGCAAAAGTAGCGGTTGACATCAAAGTAGACCTCAATGGAAATGTAATTAGTGCCTCCATTCAACCCCGTGGTACTACAACCATCAACGCTTCAATGAAAGCCATCGCATTGAAAAAAGCCCGTCAACTTCGGTTCAATACAGACGAAGAAGGTGCTGCAGAACAACTGGGCACTATTAGCTTTAGTTTTAGGGTAAAACAATAAACCTATTTTTAATTATTTTGGATGACGAAAGTCTTGATATCGAGTTGTACAATCAAATAATTTCCGATATTTGCAAAAGCAAAAACCCCATAAAATGGACAAAAGAATTCATACACTCATTTTCTTATATGTCATTTTCTTTTTGATTGCTGTGAGCATGACACTTTTTGTCCCAATGCAAAAATTCTTTACAGGCTTTTTGTTTGGAGCAAGTGGCATCTTGATTTTTTTGATGTTCTTCTCTCTCTGGTTGCTGCAAAGAAAAAATTAATTTCCCCCTAAATAAAACGCATAAAAAAAGAGTCGATTTTCATCGACTCTTTTTCATTTATTGAATTCACTCAATTACAATGCTAATTTCCATCCATCCCTGTACTCACTCTTCACATACTGGTTCGCTGGCTCGAAATTGGTGATGCGCAAATTCTTGGCATCCCAAATGAGTTTCTTCCTACCCAAGTATTTATCGTTCCAACCCTTCAGATTTGGATTCTTCATCATCCAACTTCTGATAGCGAGGTTTCCTATCAAAATACTTTCTGTAAAGGGCCCAGCAAATTCAAATGGAGAACTTGTTTGTGCATTACCATAACCAGCAATACAAGCATTCACCCACTGTAAATAGTGCCCTTCTGGAACACGCTTGATGGTCTCAGCAGGCATGGCTATTTCCTTCATCAATTTGGTTGGCAACAACCTTGGATTTGCACCATAACAATCAGTCAACAACTTTCCTTTTGATCCATAGAATATAACACCACCATCCCAGTTTCCAAACTCTTCTTCTGGACCCAATTCATCCGGACGTTGCGGTAATAAACCGCCATCATACCATGATACTTTAATATATCCTGGTTTACCATCTGTTCTTGGATAGGTAAGGTGAATGATGGTTGAAGGTGGACATGAATCAGTATTTACACTGTCATCCCACATATCCTTCCAAATTGATGCTACTGAACACTCTACATCAGAAGGATAGAGAATGGGCAATGAACGGAAAACTGGATCCATGATGTGACATGCCATGTCACCCAATGAACCAGTACCAAAGGCCCACCAACCTCTCCAATTGAATGGAAGGTAAGCTGGATTATAATTTATCATTTTAGCTGGGCCAATCCACAAATCCCAATTCAATTCTTTTGGCACCTCAAACTTACCTGTAGGTGAAGGCACGCCCTGTGGCCAAACTGGACGGTTGGTCCAGCAATCAACTTTAGTGACTTCACCAATCAAACCAGCTGCAATGATTTCTTGGGTTTTTCTAACACCATCTCCAGATCCACCTTGGTTACCCATCTGTGTAACCACCTTGTATTTCTTAGCGGCTTCAGTCAACACCCTTGCTTCATAAATATCATGCGTCAAAGGCTTCTGTGTATACACGTGCTTACCCAATTGCATGGCTGCTATGGTTGCTACAGCATGTGAATGGTCTGGTGTAGAAATAGAGCAGGCATCAATAACGTCCTTCTCTTTATCCAACATCTCTCTGAAGTCCTTGTAATAATTTGCTTTTGGAAAACTCTTTCTTGATTTTGCTGAAGCACGATCATCAACATCTGCCATGGCAACTATCTCCACGTATTTGCTTTTAGCAAACTCGGAAAGATCACTCTCTCCTTTTCCTCCTGCCCCAATACCTGCAATGCGTAATTTATCACTTGGTGCTACATGTCCTCTTCCAAGTACGTGCCTTGGAACAATAGTGAAGGCAGCCACTCCAATGGCACCGGCCTTGATGAACTTTCTTCTTTGGTAGTTTTTGTTCGACATAATAATCGTTGATTGTGGATGATGAATTGTTTTATTCGAGTTTGGGTTTTGTATCAATAGTTTAAGTTAAGAATACTTTACGCATTCTTTGTTTTCTTTTTCGGTATAAGCAACACCATATTGCTTCAACACATCATCTGGCACTCCATTCCATTGATTGGGTGTATTCCCTTTGTATCCCACATCTTCTACACCAATTTTTGAGGTATAGAAACCAGTAGCGGTAAGGTTCCTCATTAAATTAAAAAATGCAACTCCTTGTGCTACCTCTGGTTTTGCTTTTTTGGGATAGGCAATCTCATCCACAATTGATATGCGTTCTTGCTGGTTGCATGACTTGAATGATTTTTCATAGCGCTTAGAAGCATATAAATCTAGCCAGCGTAAACCACCACGCATCGGTGTTTGATGGTCTGGCATGTCTTTTACAATAAACTCGATGAATTCTGGCACTTTGGCATCAGTAGCACTTCCACTTACCTCATCTTTTGGTATGATGATGTCTGCAAGTATAGTGATGGTTGCCATTTCATGTTCACTGAAAAAAGTTGAAGAGACAACTTTGTCGTATTGTTTCAATTCTTCTGGTTGTCTGTCTAAAACAAATCCATCCGCTACAGATTGATTGGCTACTTTTTTTACTTCCCCAGGTTTACAACCATCAATTAAGGCAGCCGCCCCAATTGTTCCTATAGTTAATGCTTTTAGCGAGTCTCTTCTGTTCATTTATATTGAAGTTTTGGGTTGTGGGTTTTGAGTTGTGGGTTGGCTTTTAAACACTCACAGCACATAACCCATAACCGAATTATATATTCCTCTTCTTCATCTCATCCATCAAATACTCTGAAGCCCTCATAGACAATGCCATGATGGTCCAGGTAATATTTTTATCCGCTTGCGAAACAAATGCTGCACCATCCACCACAAATAAATTCTTACAATCGTGTGCCTGGTTGTGCTTATTCAATGCAGATGCTTTTGGATCATTTCCCATACGCGCCGTTCCAGCTTCGTGTATAATTTTACCTGGAGTCTCTAAACCATAATTGTTTTCTGGAGTACCATCATCACCCCAAGTAATTACAGCACCCATATTATGCATCATTTCTCTAAAGGTCTCTTTCATGTGCTTAGCCTGCTTCACTTCATGTTCAGAAAACTTTACATTGAATTTCAATACGGGAATACCATACTTATCAACCACATTTGGATCGATTTCACAATAATTTGAAATATCAGGAACTGCTTCACCGCGACCAGCCATACCAATTCCAGCGCCATAGAAATAACGGTAATCTTCTTTCAAAGAAGCTCCATATCCACCTGCTTCTTTCTTTTTGCCATTCACATCATGTGCCCCATTCAAACCCTCAATACCAAACCCAAAACCATAAGCTGGCTGCCCCATTCCTCCCCAATATTCAACATGATATCCACGAGGAAAATCTAATTTTTTATTGTCGCCCCACCAAGGTGAATACACGTGCATACCACCTACCCCATCTTCATTGTAACGTTTTCTACCAAAGAGTTGCGGAAGAATTCCGCCCATGGCTGTCCCGGTGGAATCATGTAAATATTTTCCTACAACATTGCTGCTGTTGGCCAATCCGTTTGGATGTCTCTTCGATTTTGAATTCAACAACAAGCGTGAAGATTCGCAGGAACTGGCGGCTAAAATTATAGCCCTGCCTTTCACTTGGTACTCCATCAGGTCTAACTTATTTACATAGGAAATACCTGTTGCCAATCCTTCACTGTTGGTTAATACCTCACGGGCCATCGCTCCCGTAATCAGATCCACATTTCCTGTTTTAACTGCAGGCCTAACCAATACAGATGAAGAGGAGAAGTCGCCATACACGGTACATCCCCTGTTGCATTGCGCACAGTAAAAACATTGTCCACGTTCCTCGTTGATCTTCTGTGTTAAAATAGACAACCTAGAAGGGATAACGGGAACTCCCACTTTTGCAGCAGAATTTTTTATAAAAAGTTCATGCAACCTGGGCTTGGGTGGAGGCAAGAAAATTCCATCCGGATCATTGGGTAAACCTTCATTGGTGCCAAACACACCAATCAATTTATCGATACGGTCATAAAATGGTTTTACATCATCGTATCCAATCGGCCAGTCATCACCTAAACCATCAATACTTTTTCTTTTGAAATCTTTGGGACCAAATCGAAGGGATATTCTTCCCCAATGGTTGGTTCTTCCACCCACCATGCGCGCTCTCCACCAATCCCACTGCGTTCCAGCTGCCTTGGTATAGGGCTCTCCTTCAATATCCCAACCCCAATAACTGGCATCAAAATCTCCAAAAGGTCTAAACTTTGTGCTTGCACCTCTACGAGGAGATTCCCATGGATTTTTTAATTGAGTAATATTTTTTGCTGGATCATAATCGGCGCCTGCTTCAAGTAGACAGACCTTCAACCCTTGGTTGGCCAACACATAAGCGGCCATACCTCCACCAGCACCCGAACCCACAATAACTACATCGTATTCTTTGGTCTGTTTTTTTATCGCAAAATCCGGCATAGATTAATCGTTTTTTTCAATGTCTATTGAATTTTGGAAATTAACGAAATAATTAATTCAGCGTGGGTTTTGTTTAAGTAATTATTCTTGGATTTTGTATTGATTTTATTACCTTAGAACCATGACCCATTTCCATTACTATTCCAAACAAGAAATACTGGAGCTCACCAAAATCAGACGCTATGAAACCAAAATGGGTGAAAAACTAGGCATACTTGAAAACGGACTTGATTCTTTAAACAATTATCCTGATGCCAAATACGTCCTTTTTGGCATACCAGAATGTATAGGCCTCCTGGGCGATCATGGCGCAAAGGGCGCAGAAGCCACCTGGTTTCATTTTGTACAATCTTTTTTAAATCTTCAAAGTACCGATCAGTGCCCTGGTGATGATATTGTGCTAGCGGGTTATTTTAATTTTGATAGCGTACTGGATATCATAGAAAATAATTTTATGAATTTTGATGAACGCATTAATGCATGTAGACATGCAGTTGCAAACATCATTGATGAAGAAGTGGAAATAATGATAAAGGCTGTTGTCCAAGCAGGAAAAATACCTATTGTGGTAGGAGGCGGACATAACAATGCCTACCCAATTATAAAAGCGACAGCCAAATCGCTTTTTAAAATGGAAAAAACTAAACATCCTACAGTTAACTGCATGAACCTCGCTGCAAATGCAGATTTCAAAATCATGGAGGGAAGACACAGCGGAAACACCTTTCGATATGCAATGGAAGAAGGCTACCTGAACCGTTATGCAATTATAGGATTACAGGAAAATACAAATCCACAAAGCATGATGGATGATCTTTTCAGCAACATCAAAATTCAATACCATACCTATGAAGAAATTTTTGTTGAAGAACGCTTGAATTTTATTCAATCTATTTCTCAATCATATTCTTTTATTGATGATAGTCCAATTGCTTTGGAATTGGATCTAAACGTTTTAAGCAACATCAACTCCAGCAACAAAAACCCCTCTGGTATTGCTGTCAATGACGCACGTCAGTTTATTCGCTTCTCAGGTAATTATCCCAATGTAAGTAGTTTGCATATTTGCGAAGGAGCTACAACACAGATGCACGGAGACTCTCAGTCTCTGTCTAGGTTAATTTCTTTCTTGATTATCGATTTTGTGAGGAGTAGGGGGTGACTGTTGTCGGTTGACAGTTAACGGTTAACTGTTAACCGCTAACAGTTTCTCCCAAACCTGCTTAGCAAAATCCCCTAGAGAAGGATCTCGGGCGCCCATCAACAATAAAGTTGTTGATGAAGTGAAATGTGGTCGCATAGTTTCGAGGAGTTGATTTCTATCAGACACAAAAAAGGCATTCACTCCTTTTAGCTTTAAATCATTAATCAAATCTTCTGCAGAAATATCTTTTACAGCTGTGCCCCCAGCATAATAAATCTCACTCATCCAAATCTCGTCTTGTGGTCTTAATGCACGTGAAATTTCTTCAACAAAATCATGGCGAAGAAATCGAGTGGGAGCATAACCATGTGGCTGAAACCAAGCAATTAGTTTTTCTGTAAAAGGCTGACAAGCTTCCATCGATCTTGCACACTTCACAGGGTTGTGTGCAAAGTCATCGACTAAAATCACACCGTTTTTCTGCCCATATACTTGATGTCGTCTGTAAATTCCTTCGTAATTTATTAATGCAGTACTGCATGTTTGCAAATCAACACCTATCAATAGTGCAGCAGCAATTGCTGCCATCGCATTCTCCATATTGTGCCTACCTGGAGTATTGATTTCAAATTGTTGCCCGCTTACTTCAAAACTTATTTGGGCTCCGTTTTGATGGAAGTTTGATGGGGAAAGAATGTTAACCGTTGACGGTTGACTGTTGTCGGTTGTCGGTTGACTGTTAACTGTTAATTGATAACCGTCAACTGTTAACTGATTACTGCATCTAAAATCAAAACGAGATCCTGAAGAAAGTGATGCCGATAATGGATGTGTAAGATTGGTGATGAAATGCCGTGAATTTGTTTTGAATGTGCTGAATAATTTCATCAACTCATCCATCTCCTGATGGTCTTTATCAATATTCAACAACAAACCAACCTCTGGATGATACTGCACAATAGATCCATCACTTTCATCGGCCTCAATTATTAACCACTCCCCTTCTCCAAATGCAGCATTGCCGATCTTTCCTTCTTTGATCAACCTCGATAAGCCCGCTCCACCAATGACTGATGGCTTTAGTGCTGCATGATGCAAAATCTCAAACAACATAGCCGTAGTGGTACTTTTACCTGATGTACCACCAACCGCAACCGTCTTTTTTGTAGTAACAATTTCAGCGAGCAACTCGCTGCGTTTGATTATACGCTTGTTTAGCGCTTTTGCTTGTTGAACCTCAGGAACGGTATCCTCAATTGCAGTAGAAACAACTACACAATCGATGTCCACCAAAATACCACCTACACCTTGCTCATAGCAAATGATCCCTTCGGCTTCAAGTGCGGTTCTATTCTCGTTTTGTTCTCCTGAAACAAATTGCCTGTCGGATCCGGCAACAGAATTTCCCACAGCTTTTAAATACTGCGCTATGGCACTCATGCCCGATCCGGCAATGCCGATGAAGAAGTAGTTTTTATGAGAAAGCTTGTTGTTCAATTTTATCGGTTAACTGTTAACCGTTAACTGTTAACCGTTATCTGTTAACCGTTAACAGTTACCCTAATTCAGACTTCTGAAATCAACTGCAACTAATTTGCTCACCCCTTGTTCCTGCATAGTAACCCCATAAATAACATCTACCGTTGCCATGGTAGTTTTGTTGTGTGTTACAATAATGAACTGCGACTCTTTACTGAACTGCCTAACCATGTTTGTAAACTTACCTACGTTGGCATCATCCAAGGGTGCATCCACCTCATCCAAAATACAAAATGGTGCTGGCTTGATTAAATAAATCGCAAACAAAAGCGCCGTGGCCGTCAATGTTTTTTCTCCTCCACTCAACTGTGTGATGGAAGTAGGGCGTTTACCCTTTGGCTTGGCAACAATATCAATACCGGTTTCTGACAAATCATCTGGGTTTTCCAGAATCATATCTGCAGTATCTTCTTCTGAAAATAATGCCTTGAAAACACGTTGGAAATTCTCCCTCACATTATTGAACGTGGTAAGGAATTTCTGGTTGGCTGTAGTTTCCACTTCCTGAATGGTTTCCATCAAGGTATCCTTGGCACTCACCAAATCATTTTTCTGCTCCACAATGAAATCGTACCGCTTCTTCATTTCGGTATAGGCCTCAATCGCCGTTGGATTGATTTCCCCAATGTTTTCTAAACGCTTTTTCATCCTATCACAATCCGCCTGCAAATCTTCCAAGGCCAGTTCAGTTTCTCGAGCCTCATCCAGTATTTGGTCTATATCTACTTTGAATTCAACATTTAAACGTTCTTTGATTCCAGCCAATTGCAACCTCAGTTCATTGATTTTGTCTTTAATCAAATTTAGCAATTGGTCGATTTGCTCTTTACCCTTGACCTTCAAACGCAATTCACTTTCTTTTTCGTTGAGGGTGTTTCTTAAATTGTAATACGACTGATCCGCTTGGTTCAGCACTTTTCCATCTTCCTCTTTTCTGCGGTACAATTCCAACAACTCGTTTTCTATGCCTAGTAAAGCCGTAACTGTTTCAGTAATCGTAGTGTTTGCCTCGGTCAATTGTTCAGCACTCGTGTCAATCTGTTTCTTCAATTCTTCCAACTGGTTCCTCTTGAAAATCAACTCTTGGTTGATCGCATTCAGCTTACTTTGCTGCTTTGCTAAAGAAATATTTGTTTCATTGAATTGTGCATTGATGCTGTTGTATGCCAACTCAGCAGCAGTATAGTCCGTTTCAACGGATTGAATTTGTTCAGATAATTCTGCAAGTTCTTTGTTGAACTGCTCAAGCGCAATACGATCAGACTGAATACTTTCTTTACCCTGTTCCAACTGTAGTGACAATTCTTTTATTCGGTTAACGGCCAATTGCTCAGAACTGTTAATCGACTCCATTCTATTCTGAACACCAAAGGCTTTGTTGTTCAGCTCTTGTATCAATCGCTGTGTTTCAGCTATACTTCTTTCCTGCAACTGGTTGTTGTATTCCAATACCTGGTTGTGCTTGGATTGAATGTCTGACTTGATGCTGTTTACAACAAGTTCTTGTGCATCAATTTCACTAACCAACTTCTCAAGGTTCTTGGCCCTACCAATTTTCTTTCCTTCAAACAAACCAACACTACCACCAGTCAGTGAATATTTTCCCTTTACATATTTACCATGTCGCTCTAGTATAATACTGCCGTTGGCATTCTCCAGTGCAGATTCATCTTCTGCTATCAAAACATTGCCCAACAAGTATTTTACAAGGTTTGTATAGCGCTCGTCGTACTCAACAATTTCTGTAGCTGCAATAGTTCCGGCAATAACATGCGGGGTAACCGCCTTCTCTCCAAATTCCACATTAAGCTTATCAAGTAAGAAGAAATTGGCTTTCCCCTTTTTATTGTTGTCTAGCAAATGGATTGCTTGAAGTCCTTCTTGCAAATCATTTACCACATAATAATTTAAATAAGGCTCTAATACATTTTCGACTGCTGCCCTAAATTCCTCTTTCACATAAAGTATATCTGAAAGTATGGGCGAAGCATGGTTCCAGCCTGTATTCTTGTGCAAGAACTTTACACTTTCAGGATAGCCTTCCATTGAATCGACCAAGCTCTTCAACAAAGCATGCTCGTTTTTCTTGGCATCTAATTTTCTACTTTCTTCAGCCAAATGCGTACGCAAGTGTTCCAACTTAGATTGCGCATCTAATATTTGTGCTTTAACTGTTTCGTGTTGCAATTGAAGTTGCTCTAATTTCTTTTTGGACTCTTCTAATGCAGCGCTATTCTGATCACGTTGCGCACTTAATTCAGTTAATTGTGTTGCACGTTGTTTTTGTTCCTCGTTGATGTGCTGGATTGATTTCTCCAAATTCATCAAGGAAGTATCCCGTATAGCAACATTCTTTTCAGACTCAAATTGATTTCGCTGGAGGGATTGATTTTTTCTTCTCAATTCATCTACCAATCCCCGCTTGTCATCAAATGCCTTTCGGTTCTCTTCTACACTCAATTTTATTTGGTCGATGCTGGCCTGTAAGGCAACGAGCGCCGCTTCTTCATCTAGAATTTGTTTTTCAGAAAACTGAATGCTTTCTTCCAAGCCAACGGACTGTCCGCCTGCCTTTGAAAGAAAATCATTAAGCGATGTTTCCTTCTCTTTTAAATATTGAAGACGCTGTTGTGCAAGACTTTTATCACTTTCTTTGGTGCGAATGTTGTTCACTAATTCGTTGAAAGTCTGCTGCATTTGTTGCAACGCTTTTTCTTGCTCAACGAAATCCAGTTTTTGTTTTTCGAGCGCAGCTTCTTCAGCTCCAATCTTTGTCTCAACTTCCAACTTTCGATCAGACTCCGCTTGTTGCTGTTCCGTGAGTTCTTTGTATTGAATATTGAATCCTTCCAAAGCCGCCTTTGCAAGTTCAATCGACTTAACCTTATATTCTTTTTTAATCTCGTAGTACTTCTCAGCTTTTTTTGCTTGGCTTTCCAATGTTTTTAATTGGTTGTTGATCTCAAACAAGAGATCTTCAATACGTGCCAAATCTTGCTCAGTGGCATCCAATTTCAACTTTGCCTCTTTCTTTCTTGTTTTGTAAATGCTGATGCCTGCAGCTTGTTCCAGCATTTTACGTCGACTGTCCTCTTTGTCTTTGATGATGTCGTCTACCATCCCCAATTCCATGATGGCATAGCTATCTGTACTCACACCCGTATCCAAAAATAAATTATGGATGTCTTTCAAACGACATTGCACATCATTCAAACGGTATTCACTCTCTCCGCTTTTATAAAACTTACGGGTAACCGTAACGGTATTAAATTCTGTTGGAAGCAAATTTTTCGTGTTCTCAAAAGTCAGACTCACTTCGGCCAATCCACTCGCATTTCTTGTTTTGGAACCATTGAATACCAAACTCTCCAGATTCTCACTTCTTAGGTTGCTTATTTTATGCTCACCAATTACCCAACGGATGGAATCCACAATGTTACTTTTACCACATCCATTAGGACCAATAATACCTGTAATTCCTTCGTCAAAATTAACGACAGTCTTGTCTGGAAAACTCTTGAACCCCTTGATTTCTAAACTCTTTAATCTCACCTTCTTTCATTTTAGTCGAGCGTCAAATATAAGAATTGGGAATTAGCGGATTTCCACTAGTTATTCACATTTTTGGGGGTTGTGAGTTATGGGTTGTGAGTTATGAGTTGTGAGTTATGGGTTGTGCGTTATGAGTTGTGCGTTATGAGTTGTGCGTTGTGGGAAATCTCCCATTAAGCTGTTGTTTTAAGCATTTTGAATTCTACAAATTACTTTTCCTTTAGGATATGAGTAAATCGTATCATGATCTTGAAGTTTATAAAACATCAATGGACTTATTTTTACATACACATAAATTAACGAAGAAATTACCCAAGTTTGAGTTATTTGAGCTAGGAAGTCAAATTAGAAGATCATCAGATTCTGTCCCTTCAAATATTGTAGAGGGATATGGCAGAAGAACATATAAACAGGAATTTATTAGATTCTTGGTTTTTGCACATGCAAGTTGTTTAGAAACAATTTGCCATTTTGAAAAAATAATTAGACTTTATCCGGAATTGAAAGAAGAAACCTTATCACTAAAGCAGAGATATGAAATACTCAGTGCTATGCTTTACAACTTTAAGCAGTATGTTATTACTAGATGGAATAACACGTAACTCACAACCCATAACTCACAACTCATAACTCACAACCCACAACTCATAACCCAAAACCCACAACCCACAACTCACAACTCATAAACCAACCCCATAGCAACCCTAATCCTATCCAATGTTGCCATCAACTTCAACGTGTCATCTAACCCCCAAACTGGACTTTCGATCAACCCTTGTCGAAGACATTCTCCCACATGCCTGGCTTCGTGCTGGTAACCAAAACCAGGTTCTCTTTCTAATGGAACTAAACTGCGGCTTTCCACATGCCCAGGGTAATATTGAATTGTGGCTGAGGGTTCGTAAAAACGACTGGTCAATCTAATTCTACCTGCCGTTCCAAAAATATCTGCATCGGTTTCTAAATTACTAGCCAAGGTTGCAAAAAGATTGGCGGACATCCCATTTTTATATTTGAACTGAATCGAGCATTGCTCATCCACTCCTGTAGGAGCAGGATTCATGTGTGCAGTTATTTCATCGGGAACGCCCATAAGGGATTGGGCCAGAAAAACGGGATAAATTCCTATATCCAACAATGCACCTCCGCCCAACGCAGGATCAAAGAGTCGCTGTGGCACAGGTTCTTGTGGCTTAAACCCGAAGTTGGCAAGCACACCTTTCAATTCTCCTAATTCACCATTGTCAATCATATCCCTCACTTTCAAATAATGCGGTAAAAACCTTGTCCA
>CAMDFC010000031.1 GCA_945897185.1 Chitinophaga pinensis
TGGATTTCACCAATGATGCAAGCATGGGTATGTTTACAGAAGGTCAGAAAATAGCCATGCGCTCACAGTTTTCATCAACGGGGAAACGCAATAGTTTTCTGGTTTCAAAGGGACTTTCAGCTGCATGGAACGATACCCAAGTAGCGTCTCCATCAAATGTTAAAAAGCAGGTTACAATTTACCCTAACCCGGTTGTTTCGGGTAGCATCAGCATTGCTTTGAATGGATATGATAACACAGGAAAACAATTTGCAATTATAGCTTCAAACGGACAAATTATAAAGACGGGCTATTTTCAACAAGCCAAATGTGAGGTGAATGTTACTGCACTTCCTCCAGGTATATATCAAGTGAGGTTGACCGACCCAGGTGCTAACCTTTTTGCTAAGTTTGTTAAGCAGTAAAATTTTATTTTCTAATTAGGTAGTAAACGCAGGTAGTAAGAAAATTTCTAAAGAAAGGAATTTTTTGAACCAGGCTGTATTGTTCCTTGGGCTTCCATCCAAATTTGAACCTATAGATAGGGTTGATCAAATAATGTTTCTTGGCCTCTATGGTATAGTTGTTTTTAAGCACCAGTCTTTCAAATCTTTCTATGGAGATACCAGTAGATTTGATTTCAAGTAGTTCTTTAATAACCGGTGCTGACTCTCCAAATGCTTTTAAAATCAGTCGGTACAATGCTACTGGCAACAAATGAAAATAGGGAAGTGCTGCAAGAAATTTATGCGTGCACACTTGTTGGTGGCCACCATGTGGCATATACCATGGCGGGAATCCAAAATAAACGCGACCACCAGGTTTTAGAAACTGTTTTAAATAAGGGATAAATCTATCTTGATCAAAGATGTGTTCAATTACATCTTTCAAAATAATTAAATCAAATTGGGCTTTGTATTTTTCAAGCGCTTCAGCCTCGTAGATATTCAGGTTGATAATTTCTGCTTGTCCAGTTGCTATATAGGTATATAAAAACTGCTTGGCGAAAACCGCTTTTTGCTCATCCAATTCTATTCCAGTAGACTTTATACCTCTTTCTAAAAAAGGGAGCATCACCCCGCCATCACCACAACCAATGTCGAGTACATGACAGTTTTTATCCAATTGAAATGCTTGTTCTATGAAAGGAAGAACATAATCGCGCGCATTATCAACTTGTTGTTGAAATCGAATTTTTTCGTCGTTGTGTTGTATCAGTGCCATTTGTCTCCGATCATCGTAACTTTGCACAAATGTACAATTTGAAACCAGAACTTTGGAAGGAGGAATTTGCAAGTGGGAAAGTCTTGTTGATTGACAAACCATTACAATGGACCTCTTTTGATGCAGTAAAGAAAATCAGAACCCAGATAGGAATACCCAAGGTGGGCCATGCGGGAACATTAGATCCATTGGCTACTGGCCTATTGATTATCTGCACTGGAAAATTTACCAAGAACATCAATGAGTATATGGCGGCTGAAAAGGAGTATACGGGTACAATTACTTTAGGTGCTACTACACCCACCTATGATTTAGAAACTGAGCCCATACCTGTTGGTCCGTATGACCATTTTACAATGGAACAATTACTAGCAGCTACTGTTCCATTTACAGGAGAGATTTCACAAGTTCCGCCAGCACACTCTGCTATAAAAAAAGGAGGAACTCCTTCCTATATTTTAGCCAGAAAGGGAATTGAAGTAAAAATGGAACCCAGGAAAATCACGATCTCCGTTTTTGAAATTACCAAAGTGGAATTACCATTGGTTCATTTCAGGGTAGTATGTACTACTGGCACCTATATTAGAAGCTTAGCATTTGATTACGGAAATGAATTGGGCTGTGGCGCTCATTTGTCGTCTTTGCGAAGAACGAGAATAGGAACCTTCAGTGTTGATGACGCTGAGAGCATTACTTCTTTTACAGAAAAGATTCAACTACTGAAGCAATAAAAAAAGAGCCCCCCGAAATTTTGGGGGGCTCTTTTTTGTATCGAGATAATATCGGTTAGAAGATATACCTAACACCGAACTGCATACCCCATGTACTTGCTGTACTTTGTATAGTTTGGTATGGTTGTGTAAGAAGTTCTTTGTTCACTTGTGTCATTCTATAAGTTGGTGCACCTGCTACATTGTAGCCAGCAAATACCAATGGATTTCTTACAGTAGTTGCTTTGAGTACACCCCAATCCTTGTTGATCATATTGGTGAAGTTGAGGATGTCCAAGCTAATTTGGATGGTATTTCTGCGCTTACCAATATTGGTGAATAGGTCTTGTAAGATTTTCACATCAACCCTGTCATACCATGGTTGAGAAGCGCCATTTCTTTGTGCATATCTTCCTTTATTTTTCTTAAGGCTAGGAGAATTTTCTACAAACTGGAAGAAAGCGTCTGACTGTTGTTGAGCAGAGTAAACATTAGAAGTTGCAGATGCAGTGGAAGGAACAAAAATGATGTCAGTTGCATCTTTAGGGATGTACATCAAATCTACTGAGTTCGCATCGTTGTTCAAGTCACCGTTTACAGTGTAAGTAAACAATCCTTGAGAAGCACCTTCATAGAACAAAGAGAAAGTGGTTGCCAAATGCTTAACATACTCCTTACGGTAAGAGAAATTACCAATAATTCTGTGTGGTATAACATAAGCACTGTTGTACATTTCTAGTGCATTTTGTGTTCCTACGTTAGCATTGCCGTTCCATGCAGAGCTGGCCTGAGCTCCAGGGTTGCTTGTAACTTCATTATACGTTGTATAAGTATAGGCAAATGAACCATAAAATCCGTTTGCAAACGACTTAGACATTTGGGTAGTGAAGGTAAATCCACCGCCTTTGTTTGTGTTTTCAAGAATAATGGCAGAAGTAATACCAGGATAAATTCTTCTATCACCAGCAGCTGCAAAACGACCTCTTGAATCAGAACCAGTCAAGGTTCCGTTGGTTGGTTTTTCATTTGCATTCCTCATTCTAACTGCATTGAGGTCTTTGGTATAGATGGCTTCCATGGAGAACATCCAACCCTGACCAAAACGCTTATCGAATGCCAAGTTCGTTCTGAATATTTGTGGGAACTTAAAGTTAGGGTCAGTCATTACAATATTTGCCGGTACTGAAGTTCCTGAAGTTGTAGGGAAGTTAGATAGGTAAGCTTCTGGATTTGGATTGAACTTGTAGTTCTGCAAAGCAGCAGTGTTTGTTACGTTTGCACCAAACTGATACATACCACTATTGGTTGGCATGTTTGTTAACCAAACAAATGGAATTTTTCCAGTGAAGATTCCGGTACCACCTCTAACTATTAGGTCTTTATTGCCTTCTACATCCCAACGAAATCCTACACGAGGAGAAGCAAGGAATCTGCTCTTAGGCCATAGTCCAGTGGTGTATTTTGTTTGTACACCATTTGCGTCTGGGAAATTCAATTCGGTAATCTTAGGATTTTCAATTGGTTGAGAATTGTAAATAGGGCGATCGAATCGAACACCATAAGTCAATTTGAAATTCTCATTTACAGCTACATCATCTTGAATGTATAAGCCTAGCTGCGCAATCTTCAATTCTGCTGAATAAACTGCTTTTTGTCCAGGTACTAATGAATAAGTATTGGCATAATAAGCAGGCGCTTGATTAGTAACAAAATCATTCAGTGAGCTGAAAATATAATAACTCTGAGAAGCTGGCATGAACATATTACCAACACGCTGGTTCTCGTAAGAAGCACCAGCAGTTATAGTGTGATTACCTCTGAACCATGTTGCGTTATTTACAATGCTAAATGTATTGTTAACTACATCATTGTTGTTTGAGAAAGGCTCCAAACCTGCACTCATGTAATTTTCTCCAGCACCGTTGAAGATATCAATCATTGGGAAAAGTGAACTTCCTGTGCTTCTTGTAGCTTGAACCTGGGTATAGGTTGCAAGGAATTGGTTTGAAAACCTGCCACCAAGGTTTGAGTTTAATTCAAATGTTCCAGATTTTACGATATCCTTGAATCTGTAGTTTGAATTTTGGAATGACATTGAATTGATACCAAATCTGTTTTGTGTTAAGCGCGATAAACTACCCGCTCTTCCAGTTACGGTAAAACCGCCACCATTTGGAACTGAAGTTGCATTTAACTGTTGGTCGTTTTCACTTACCATTTCGTTGTACTTCAAGGTAAGTTTGTGAGCATTGCTGATGTTCCAGTCCAATTTAGCAAGAATCTTGTAGTTCTCAGATTGGAAATTCTGGAAGTTATCGTAAGCGCCAGTTTCGTATTTATAAGTGTTTCTGAGGTAATCAGAGAACTTCTTTAATGAATCTACAGAAGTAGAAGACTCATTTCCTGCTCCAGTACCACCTTTAGGTTTAAATGGAATTCCAGGGAATTCACGTGTTTCACTCTCTGCACTCGCAAAGAAGAACAATTTATTTTTAATGATTGGTCCACCAATGGTGAAACCTAGTGTTTGACTTTCAGATGAGGCCAAAGCGGGTAACTTGTTATCGCCAACATTTAGACCATTAAAACTTTGGTTTCTGTTGTATCTGTATGCAGTTCCTTTGAAGGTATTTGTACCGCTTTTGGTTACTGCGTTAATACCCGCTCCAGTGAAACCTGCTTGTCTTACGTCGAATGGTGCAATGTTAATTGAAATCTCTTCGAAGGCATCCAAAGAAATAGGCTGATTTCCACCACCTGGTAAAGGATCATTACTCAAACCAAAGTTGTTGTTAAGGTTTGCACCATCCACCTGGATGTTATTGTATCTAGGATCTCTACCTGCAAAACTTGTTCCGTTTGATTGAGGAGTTAATCTTGTGAAATCAGAAATACTTCTTGAAATGGTGGGTAGGGTTGCAAGCTGACGCTGACCTACGTTGGTAGAAGCACCAGTTTTATCAGTTCCCAATTTGCTTCTTTTTCCAGAAACGACAACACCACTTAAAGTTGTTTCTGCAACATTCATTACAGCGTTTACAAAATAAGGCTCACCCAAGAGTAGGTTGATGTTCTCTACTGTGAGGGAACCAAATCCTACAAAATTTACTTTAATTGTGTAAGGACCGCCGATTCTAACACTTGAAAGATTGAAACCACCAAGCTTTTTAGAAATGGTATTGTATACCGTTCCAGATGGGGTGTGTGTGGCAGTAATTGTTGCTCCTTCAAGGACCTTTCCAGAAGCATCTTTTACAACACCGTTGATACTACTGGTGGTTACCTGAGCTGATGCTGTGAAAGCTACAAAAAGGGCCAAGAAAATTGACAAATAATGTTTTCTCATAATTGATTTTTTTTCGTCGTAGCAAATGTCTATAAATATTGCGTTAATGCCATAAAAAACTGTTAACAAATCTTAACATTTTTAGTTCATGCAGATTTACTTAAAATAGATAACTATCAAAAAAAGGAGGGGTATGAAGTAGTTTGTAATTTAAACTATTGATTTTCAGGGACTAACAACTTTTTCTTCTCAAAAAATCTGTCAAATTCAGTTCTAAAGGAGATATTTCCTCCGGTCCTATCTCTTTTTCCAGAAGTGGAAAGGGCGTCAAAATTGCTTCGGTAAAAGAAGGAAGTTCTAAATTTCCCGTCGGGGGTTATTTTATACTCCACATTTACATCTGGAAGGAAAAGAAAAGATTGTGCACCTGTTGCTGTCTGATTACCCCCAGCTGTTGCAAAGTTAAAATCGCTTCCAAAGGTGATAACGAGCTTGTCATTCATCAAAGATTTTATAAACTGAAGACTCACGTTTTCCCTAAAATTGTTATCGCTACTACTATTTCCTGAGGCGCCTGTGATGTTGGTTAAAGTTCTTGAATAATTAAAATTGACATCAACTGTTGATCCCAATACCCTTGAAAAAAAGTTTTGAACACTGCTTGCCAATATGCCATTAATTACTCCAGAAATGGTTGTATTTAAAAGTTCGTTATTCAGATTGTTTGCAACGATGGCAGCTTGAGGAGCAAAACTTTTGAACACAATTAAATAGGTAGCTTGTTTACTTACTTCTAATGGATCTCGGTTGATGGTTTTCAGTTTACTATCAATCGTTGTATTGTTTTTGATTGCGCTATTTTGTGGAATTATAATTTGAAATGTAGGGTTGGGTTTATTTAAAGTTCCTGAAAGGTTACACCTTACCTCCACGTCACTAATTTCTTTTAATACATCAGAACTAACACCGGTTATGGTAGAACTGCTTGGGTCTGTGAAAAGGGTACTCATCCTTACTTTTTCAGCCACATACAGTGCGTCTATATTTATTTCTGCATTAAAGGGATCTCCATTCCAACTGATATAGCTGCTTCCATCACCTTGCAGTTTGAATGGTTTTTTAAAGATGTCTTGGAAGTTAAAATTATAACTACCGCTCGATATGTTAAACCGTCCAATCATGGAAAGTGGCTCTTTTGTTCCGGTATGAATTTTTAGGTTTCCATTCCCTTGACCAGCTAAAACATCGCCTGTAACCTCGTCTAAAACCACATTTAGTTTCAACAAAGGGGTAGCAGATAGATCGAGGTCAATAATTAAATTGGTACTCGATTCATTCACTTTTTGTGCGATCTCTTTGCCGTAGGTTTTCCAAACAATATAGTCTACATCGGCGCTTTGCTTACTACTGGTGGTGGTTAAAATATTTATGGTTGAGCTGTCTACTGGGGCACCACTTACTGCCATTTTAATTGCGTTATCCTCTCCAGTAATACTAAAATTGAAACGGGCCACTGTGTTTCCAAAAAAGAGGTCATTGTCTTCTCTGTCTGTATCCAAAACCAACATTTTCCTGGAACTGGCATTGATGTTGTATCGAAAGTTATTGAAGAATTGATGTTCAAGCGACCCTTTTAAAACAGCTTGGTTGCCAAATTTGTCTCTCATCTGAATATTGCCAAAATCAATTTTATCGGGAGTGAATTGTATCACAGGATCTTGTAATGTGTATTCACATTGAGTATAATCAACAACCACTTTTGCATTGGTAACTTTTACTGTCCCAATTAAATCTGGCTCATTTAATTTTCCTTTAATTTCTATTCTTCCATTTCCAATACCTTCCATTTTGCTAAATACAATACCAAGGTAGGGCTCCAATAAAGACAAGCTTACGTTTCTGATGTCGATATCGGTATCAATTTCCTGGTTACTGCTGTCTTTCAAATTTAGTTTCCCTCTTACGTCTAATTCATAATTTGGATTGTCTGATTCGAAAAAGAAGCTGGCTCTTTTTTCATCATTATCCCAAAATCCAGTTAGAGAGGTAAGTCCAATTGAATCATCTTCAAACCTTGTTTTTTCTGTTTGGGCATTCAGGTACAATTTGAATTTATCAAATGGATCCTGAATGGTTAAGTCACCGGAAGTCAGTCCTTGTATCTGTGGTTCTTTCAATACAAAGGGGAGCAATTCTCCCAAATTAACCTTGTTCATGGTTAAGATAATAGTTTGCGGACTATTCGCTTCATAAGGCAGCGTAATCAAACCGATAGATTGATCGCCGTTTGTGAGTCTAAAATTATTGGATTCAAATCGTTGTCTACTTATCAAAACTTCTCCATCCTTTTCAATATTCCATGTCTTTTCATTGAACACCAGCGTGGATGGATTGAAATGCACCTTTATGCCCTCTTCTATATTTTCAACATAACCCTGTAGCCTTGCTCCATAATCTGATTGTTCTGAAAAGGTATTGATGTTGAGGAAAGAAATATTCTTGGAAGACCTAATTTCTATTTCATTTTTTGGAAAAGAAAGACTGTCGTTAAAAACGACAGCACTTGTTTTTGAAGTAATTAATAAACTATCAGCATCTCCATTGGCATGTAGTTCAAAGTCGTAAGTTGAGAAATTGTTGTATTCCAATTTTGGTATGCTTGCATCCAGCTTAAATAACTTTTCTTTGGTGTTGATCTTTCCCTCTATTTTGCTATAGCTGAATCCACTTATTCCATTGTCTAGGATTTTAGTAAATGCGGTTGAGTTTTTCAACTCAAGTTTAAAGGTTAAGTCAAATTCCTCAGTCGGCGGTGGCATTTTTGTAAAATACAATGGATAGTAAGAATAGAAATATTGGTTGAGGGTTGCCGGTAACTCTTCAAAGGTGAATTGTCCTTGTATGCTTGCATCAATGTCTTTTCCCAAAACTGCCAATGACCTAAAGTGCTCAGCTGTGGCCGCTTTGAAGGTTAAGGTATCAAAATTGTATGCCTGGTTGTTTCTGTAAACAGTGAGTTTGGAAAACTTTGCTATTCCATTCAGATTGTCTGGGTCGTCACCAACCAGATCAATTTCTGCTTTTCCGTTGAATTGAAGGGGAAGTGAGGTGAGGTTGATTTTTTGCAAATCGGAGGAAAACACTTCAGCCTCTGCCAAGGTTCTTGGAATACTGTCATTAAAATCCACGATTGCTTGTAGTTTGGCTATCAAATTTTCGTCGTTGATATCAAGGCTCGTTTCTAATCTATTTTTTACATAGACACCTTTGGCAATTAAATCTTTATATATATAGCCATTAAATCCTATGCTAGATAGGGTAGCGTCGTAACCAATTCCTTTTGCGTCTGATCTTACCAGATAAGTTGCTGAAAATTTTTCTAATGAATCGATTTTTAAAAGCTGTCCAATCTCAAAATTTGAAATTGATCCACCCAATTCAAAACTCATTTTCTTTTCGCCGGGGTTCTTGATTTTTACATCCGTAGTCAAACCTCCAATTGCAGTCTGTAAATTACCCTTGGTTTGGATTAATTTTTCAGTGATGCTGATGTTTCCTCTGTAATTGAATTTTCCAATGGCGTTAATGTCTAGCGGTATGCTCTTCTGCAACATCGGTAATGCCTTGTACAAATCAGCAATCGAAGACGCAACTAATGCATTGTCTAGTCTGTATTCCGCTATATCAGTATCTGGTAGTCCTGTAATATGCAGGTCGCCTCTAACGAAAGTATGTTCGCCATAGTCTAGCTCAATATTGTCTGCAAATAAGTCGGCAACCGGACCATTCACTTCCCCATCTAATTTTAATTTTATTTTTTCTCCTTTGAGTTGTGGGGCAAAAAAAGCAAGATCCCTAAAGTCCAACACACTCTCTCGGATGTCTCCTTCCAAATTCACATTCGTTACAAACTCCGCCATGTCATCTGTGAAATTTTTATATTTCATGGAGAACGAGTGACCGATTCTACTATTAGGTGTTTTGATGTCTAGGTTCTTGAAAGACATTTCGGTAGGATCCATTTTCATCAACGCTGTTAAGGATAACACATCAAATCCACTTCTTTCTTTGGTACTAAGCGAAACTTCTGCGCTAATGGTATCGTTTGATAAAATAAAATTATTGAGTGAGCCATTGATGTTTTTGAAATCAATGTGTTCGCTATCAAAGTAGGGTAGTGGTTCCGCAGTTGAATTTAAATCGCTTTTAAATTCCCCTCTTTTTAGTATAATGCTCTTTGCAGTAATTTTCCATTGTTCTGGATTCCAGTGAAGTTTACCCTCGACTCTCGGTTCAGTTATCGGTATTAAAGAGTCTGGTCTTAATCCCTCGTATTGGTTTAATTTAAAATAAGGTTCCTCAACCAATATTTTATTAAGTGCAATTTTGTTGTTCTTGATATCGATTTGGTTTGCACTGAGTGTAAAACGTTTCAGTGAAATCAACTGGTCTTCGCCTCTCCATTTATCGATGGTATGGTAGCGAATATTGTCTAACTCAATTTCCTTGAGGTCGAGGGCAATGTTGCTGGGCTTGCTGGCAGTTTGTTTGTCGGAGGATAGGGCATCGATTATAAAATTATAGTTCCAGGTACTATCGGTTCTCTTGGTGTTGATGTAGGCATTCGATAGACCAAAATATTGGATGGTTATTTTATCCTTGATAAAAAACCAGTCGGTTATTTTCAATTTTAAACTACCGGCATATACTAAGGTGTCTTTGGACTGGTCTCGTATCAAAAATTCGTTGAAATAAAATCTATTGAATAAAGAGAAATCGACGGATTTAATATTGATTTCTGTTTTCAATGCCTTGCCCGCTTCTTTAATGGCATATTGCACAAGTCTGTTCTGAACAGATGGAATTCTGATCAATAACCAAAGCAACAGGATCAGTCCCGCCAACGACGCAATCACATAACCCAATATTTTGACTCCCTTCTTCAGATGCAGAATTTGATGTAAAGTTACCAAGAATACTATCAATAAGCTGAAGCATGGTCGTCACCACGCTTATCTGCAATGGCTTCAATGTTGATCAGCTTCTTGCCTTTCCAATTGAGTTGGATGACTTCTGTCCGGCCAATCTGACCTCGATTCACCACTTTATACCCCATTTTTTCTAAGTCTTCTTTAACCGCTGTTGGAAATTCTTTTTCCACCATCAGCTGGTCGGGTAACCATTGGTGGTGGAACTTAGGGTTGTTGACTGCATCCAATGGAGATTGTCCAAATTCAAGAATATTGACCAAAGTCTGAAATACTGAAGTAGGTATTGTAGTACCCCCGGGTGTACCCACCACCAAATAAGGTTGCTTGTTTTTCAAAACGACTGTCGGTGTCATTGAACTCAACATTCTTTTGCCGGCTTGTATGGCATTGGCTTCTTTTCCTACTGCACCATACATATTGGCAACTCCAGGTTTCACACTGAAATCATCCATTTCGTTGTTCATCAAAAAGCCGGCTCCGCCTACAACGGTTTTTGAACCGTATCCGCCGTTTAAGGTGGTGGTAACGCTGACAACGTTTCCGTATTGGTCGGCGACCGACAAATGCGTGGTTTCTTCGCTCTCAGGATTTACTTTTCCTGGAGAGACAGATTCACTTGGGGTTGCTTGGCCAGGCACAAAATCTTTCATTCGTTCCTTTAAATATGCTGCGCTTGATAATGTCTTTATTGGCACCTTCACAAAATCCTGGTCGCCCATAAATTCTGATCTATCTGCATAAGCCCTTCTTTCCACTTCGGTCATGAGTTGTACCGCCTCTTTGGAATGAAATCCCATCTTGCCAATCTCTTTATCCTCAATCATTTTCATCATCTGCTCCATCAAGAGTCCGCCACTACTTGGCATCGGCATGCCAATTACGGTATAACCTTTGTAATCAAATACAACGGCATTGCGGACGACCGCTTTGTAATTTTTTAAATCATCCAGACTGATCATTCCTCCACCTCTTTGCATTTCTTCCACTAGTAATCTTGCAGTCTCGCCTTCATAAAATCCCTTCATGCCTTCCTCACGGATGCGCGTTAATGTGGCAGCCAATTCTGTCTGGACCAAAGTATCACCAGCCTTCCAGTTTTCATGCTTGACAAATGCGGTGGGTTTGGTATTGTATTTTTCAAAAGCTGCTTTGTTTCCGTTTAACGATGAAGCCTCGGCAGCAGTAATGGAAAAACCTTTTGCCGCAAGATCAATTGCTGGCTGTATCAATTCTTTGAATGGAAGCTTGGCATAGGGAAGAGAAGCAAATAATCCAGCTATGGTTCCAGGAACACCACTGGCCAAATGGCCATGCTGACTCAAATTCATTTGTGGATTTCCGTCTTTGTCTAGATACATATTTCTGGATGCCTTGCCAGGCGCCATTTCTCGATAGTCGATGGCAATGGATTTCCCCTTTTCGGTATGTGCTACCAAAAAGCCGCCTCCACCGAGATTGCCTGCACCTGGGTACACCACGGCCAATGCCAATTGGGTAGCAATGGAAGCATCAAATGCGTTGCCGCCTTTTTTTAAAATTTCAATCCCAACCTGGCTGGCAATTGGGTGGGCGGTAGATACTGCGCCGTTTGTGCCGACCGCCCTTTTTTCAATCGTATACTGAAATGGATTGATTTGGGCGTTCGTCTGAATAAACAGCAGTAAACTGAATAAAAAAGAGAACGTGAATCGGCTTAAAGGAAATCCAATTTTTTTCATGGACTAAAGATAATCAGCTTTTTAAAAGAAACTTTTATCTCTTGTTCTTCTTCGCCCTCATTTCTTTATTTTTAAACGATTATTAACGAAGTTTTTCATGAAAAGAATCCATTTTATTGCTTTCTGCTTTTTGTTCTTGCTACTCAATACTGTTTTGTCGTTTTCTGCATTTGCGCAAAAACAGCACCAAATGAGTAGCGATGAGATTTTACATAGTATCAAAAAACTAAAAATACTGGGCAGTGTATTATATGTAGCTGCGCATCCCGATGATGAAAATACCCGTTTGATTGCGCACATGGCCAAAGAAAGACAATACCATACTGGGTATTTGGCGATTACAAGAGGGGACGGTGGTCAGAACCTAATTGGTATTGAACAGGGAGTTGAGTTGGGAATGATTCGAACGCAGGAATTATTGGCTGCAAGAAGAATTGATGGTGGTCAACAATTTTTTACGCGGGCATACGATTTTGGGTATTCAAAAAGAACAGATGAAGCCTTGGCAATATGGGACAAAGAAAAAGTGTTGGCAGATGCAGTGTGGGTAATCAGAAATTTTAAACCGGATGTCATCATCACGAGATTTCCAGAGGATAGTCGCGCTGGCCATGGCCACCATTCTGGTTCTGCAGTAATAGCAAGAGAAGCTTTTGTTGCTGCAGCCGACCCCAACCGTTTCACAGAACAATATAAATATGGTGTTGGTCCTTGGCAGGCCAAAAGAATTTTATGGAATACATTTAGTTTCGGTTCTTCCAATACTACAGCTGAAAACCAAATGAAAATAGAAGTGGGACAATACATCCCATTGCTTGGAAAAAGTATTGGTGAAATCGCAGCTGAAAGTAGAAGTCAGCACAGAAGCCAAGGCTTTGGTTCCGCATCATCAAGAGGCACATCCACTGAATATTTCATACATGTTTTGGGTGAGAAGGCAGAGAAAGATCCTATGGATGGCATTGACCTGTCTTGGAACCGTGTAAAGGGTGGAGATGCCATTTCAGCGCAAGTAGATGCTTTGGTCGCCTCTTTTGATCCTCAGCATCCTGAAAATGCCATTGCAAAATTGATTGCCATCAAAAAAGAATTGAACAACATTGGCGATGCCTATTGGAAAAAAATCAAAAACAATGAAGTTGATCAACTTATAGCTATGTGTAGCGGTTTACATATTGAAGCTTTGTCAAATAAAAAACAAATCAAACAAGGGGATACCTTGCAAGTCACCCTTGCGCTAAACAACCGATCTGGTGCTGATGTAAAAATTCATGAAGTAAGCTTACGTGGTATTGTTGCACAAGAGCAAGTGCAATTGAAGAAAAACAGCAACTGGGTCCAGATTTTTTCACTGCCTATTTCTCCATCCGAAAAACCTACACAACCTTATTGGCTGGTAAATGAAATGAACACTGGTTTTTTCAATGTGAGCGATCAAACTTTAATTGGTGATGCAGAAAACAAGCCCACCTTCCAAGTGCAGGTCAAACTGACTGTGCAAGGCGAAAACATCGAAGTACTTCAACCTGTGCAATACAGGTTTGTCAATCCAGCAATAGGAGAGTTCTTCCATCCGGTCTATGTTGTTCCAGGTAAAGAAGATAAGAATATAAAAATGCATGAAATTGAATACGAGCACATCCCATCTTTGTTGCATTTCGCTGATAGTAAAAATATAGTTCTCCCTGCAGGTTTAAAAACGACGGGTAAGAAAATCGGATATCTTGTAGGCGCCGGAGATAAAGTTTCTACTGCATTGGAGATGATGGGTTTTGAAGTGGTGGAGTTGGGCAAAAATGATATCTATGCTGAAAAGCTAAAGCAATTTGATGCAATTGTCGTGGGTGTAAGAGCCTACAATGTAAACGAGTGGCTGAATGAGAAGCACGCAATCTTAATGGCCTATGTGAATGAAGGTGGCAACATGGTTGTGCAATACAATACCAATAGTTTTGCTGGTCCAATTGCAAAAATGAAAATCGGACCAAAACCTTTTGCGATTTCTAGAGGAAGGATAACCGAAGAAGATGCAGAGGTTAAATTCATTGATCCCAATCATCCGCTGTTGAATTTTCCGAACAAGATTACGAAAGATGATTTTAGTGGCTGGATCCAAGAACGTGGAATTTATTTTGCTGAAGGATTTTCCAACGATTACAAAGCGGTTTTTTCGATGCACGACCAAGGTGAAGAAGATTTGTTGGGAAGCTTGATCGTGCGTAATGAAGGCAAAGGACGGTTTATATATACAGGATTGGCTTTCTTTAGAGAACTGCCAGCTGGTGTTGGAGGTGCTTACCGCTTGTTTGCTAATCTTGTTTCAAATCCAAATAGAAAATTGAATGAGTCAAAATAAACCAAGGAGGTCTCCTGCATTTGCTGCAATCGTTGGTATTGCAGTTGGACTCTTAATTGCATTGGTTAGAAAAAAATTAGCCTTGGGTTTGCTTATTGGAATTATAGTTGCAGCCATTATTTATAAACGCGACAAACGATGAGTGTTCTTGATTGGTTGGTCTTGGTAGTAACATTGTTCCTGGTTGTAATCTATGGCATTTACAAAGGCAAGGCTACCAAAGACATCAATGGGTATTACCGCAGTGGCAGGCAATTGCCCTGGTACATGGTGATGCTCAGCATAGTGGGTACCCAGGCTAGTGCAGTAACTTTTTTATCTGGTCCTGGTCAGTCGTATACCGACGGCATGCGTTTCCTCCAATATTATTTTGGTCTCCCTCTGGCGATGGTGGTCTTGTGTATCACCTTTGTGCCCATGTTTCACAAACTCAATATTTATACGGCATATGAGTTTTTGGAAAAAAGGTTTGATAGAAAAACCAGGACCTTCATCGCGTTTTTATTTTTACTTTCTCGTGCTTTAGCAACTGGCATTAGTGTTTATGCTCCTGCTATCATTCTTTCTTCCGTATTGGGTTGGAACATTTATGTCACCAACGTGATTATGGGTGGTATCGTTATTTTGTACAGCATCAGTGGTGGTGCAAGGGCGGTCGCTTATACACAGCAATTACAATTGGCCATCATATTTGCTGGACTCTTCCTTGCTGCATTTTTGTTGTTGAACATGTTGCCAGAAGGAATGGGTTTTAGTGAAGCACTTACTTTGGGAAAGCAAATGGGAAAGATGAATGTGATTACCACAGGTATTACAGAGGAGGGTTTCGACTGGAACGACAGGTTCAATATTTTTAGTGGTGTGATTGGTGGATTTTTTCTTGCGCTATCTTATTTTGGGACAGACCAAAGTCAGGTTGGTCGTTATCTTACTGGTAGTTCAATCAGAGAGAGCCGCATAGGTCTTATCATGAACGGCATTGTAAAGATTCCCATGCAATATTTTATTTTGTTGATTGGTGTACTTGTTTTTGTGTATTACATGTTCAATGCTTCACCACTTTTTTTCAACCAGTTGGCTGTCGATAAATTAAAAGCCACAGCTTACAAAGAACAGGTTATAAAAATAGAGGAAGACCATACACAGCTTACTGGGCAAAAAAAACAATTGCTTGGTCAGTGGGAAAATGGAGATCAACAAAAAATTGCACTTGCGTTAAAGTCGATTAGCGATCAGGAACAAGGGAACAGAAAAAAAATAAAGGACATGGTAAAGGAATCCGGAATCGCCATTGAGCAGTCGGATACCAATTATATTTTCATTCGTTTCGTTACTGACCATATGCCCAAGGGACTGGTTGGATTGCTGATAGCAGTTATTTTCCTTGCAGCCTGGGGAAGTATTTCTGCTACACTCAATTCGCTTTCTTCTTCAACCTTAATTGATTTTCATAAAATACACATCAATAAAAATCTAACAGCATCCGAAGAGTTCAGCCTGTCTCGATGGTATACCTTGTTTTGGGGAGTGTTTTGTATCATCTTCGCGCAGTTTGCAACCAACTTGGGCAGCTTGATTGAAGCCGTAAATATATTAGGTTCTTGGTTTTATGGGGTGATGCTCGGCGTATTTCTTGTCGCGTTTTATTTGAAGCGAATTGGTGGAAATGCCGTCTTTATTGCAGCAATTGCAGGCGAGGCCTTGGTATTGATGATGTATGGTTTTACCAATATTGGATGGCTTTGGCTCAATGCTATAGGTGCTTTGGCAGTACCTTTGTTTTCATTGGTGTTGCAGCCATTCTTTAAAAAAACAGAGATAATCAGGATATAACTAATGTTTACAGTCGGACTTAATAATTTATCAAACAGGGAACAATGGTTGGAGGCAACGTTGAAGTCGCTTCCTGCGGGACTAACCATTCTCGATGCAGGTGCCGGAGAATGTCCCTATAAAAAATGGTGCAGTCATCTCAATTATATTTCACAAGATTTTGGTCAGTACAAAGGGACTGGCGAAGACGGATTACAGACGGGCAGTTGGGACAATACCAAGCTCGATATCGTCTCCGATATTATCGCTATTCCACTTGAGGATGCATCGGTGGATGTAATCATGTGTACGGAAGTATTTGAGCATATCCCTAATCCTTTGGATGCATTAAAAGAATTTCAACGCCTGTTGAAACCGGGAGGGTATTTGATTTTGACCTCTCCATTTGTAAGTTTCACGCATTTTGCGCCATATCATTTTTCTTCTGGATTTAGTCGCTTTTATTACCAGCACCACCTGCCCAATTTTGGTTTTGAAATAAACCAAATGGATTTAAGTGGAAACTTCTTTGATTATGTAGCCCAGGAAAACCGAAGGATCAAATGGGTAGCAGATAAATACCTCGGTAAGAAAATAAACCTACTCGAAAAAATCATCATCCACCTCAACCTCTGGGTCTTGCAGAAATATGCCAAACAAGATAATAGTTCACAAGATTTGGTTTGTTATGGAATACATGTTTTGGCAAGAAAAAAGGCATAACAATGTCATGGAACAGAATTGATGTACTTTTATGCCATGCAATCAACTTCTTTTTCCATTGCGGATGCGCTTTCTAATTTACAGATAAAGGAATTAAATACCATGCAAAAGGCTTCCTTAGAAGCCAATGCTTCAAATGACTCCGTAGTATTGTTGGCAGATACTGGCTCGGGAAAGACCCTGGCTTTTCTGCTTCCTATCGCACAATTGTTAAACAAGACCAAGCCTGTTTGTCAGGCACTTATCGTAGTATCTTCTCGTGAGCTTGCTTTGCAAATTGAGCAGGTGTTCAAGAAAATGGGGACTGGCTTCAAAATTACCTGTTGCTATGGTGGGCATTTGAGGGAGACGGAAGAAAACAACTTGAAGCAGGCGCCGGCATTGATAGTTGGAACCCCTGGCAGACTAGCCGACCATATCCGAAGAGGCAATATCGTTACGACACATATTGAGACCTTGGTGTTGGATGAATTTGATAAATCACTGGAACAGGGATTTGAAGAGGAAATGTCATTTATCATTCAATCGCTGCCTGCACTAAAGAAACGCATCCTGACTTCCGCTACGGAGGCAGTCGAGATACCTGATTTTGTCGGTCTAAAAAACAAAGTTGAAATAAATTTCCTGACAGGGGAGAAGTCTGAAGCCTTGGCCGTACAAATGGTCAGAAGTGTTGACGCCGACAAATTAAAAACACTGTTCAAACTAATTTGTACACTCGGCAATCGATCTACTATTGTTTTTTGTAACCAAAGAGAATTTGTAGAGGAAGTCAGCCAGTTTCTCAAAGACAAAGGCATTATAAATGTCTTTTACCATGGCGCCATGGAACAGCAAGAGCGCGACATAGCATTGTGTAAATTCAGAAATGGCACTTCAAATCTTTTGATAACAACTGACCTTGCTGCTCGTGGACTGGATATTCCAAACATCCGGTATATTGTCCATTTTCAGTTGCCGACTTCTCAGGAATCTTTTATCCACCGCAATGGACGTACTGCCAGAATGGAAGCCAGCGGGACAGCCATTTTGTTGCTTGCTCCGCACGAAACAATTCCAGCCTATATCCAGCCGGAGCCAACTGAAATTGAATTGATAGACAATGCACCATTGCCATCAAAACCAGATTGGACGACTTTCTACGTGAGTGCAGGGAAGAAGGACAAGGTGAATAAAATTGATATTGTTGGATTTCTCACAAATAAAGGTCGCTTGAAAAAAGAGGATATCGGTTTAATAGAAGTCAAAGACTTTTTCTCTTTTGTCGCGGTACGAAAAGCCAATGCAGGTAACGCTTTACAGCACATAAAAGATGAACGTATCAAGAACAAGAAAGTGAAGATTGATATTGCTAAGTAAGTAAAATTAGATGAATCCGATAGTATAAGATGATACTATCATCAATACCTCTTTGCATACTCCTGCGTGGTCATTCCAGTGATGCTTTTAAATGCCAGGTAAAAAGTGACGTAAGAAGAAAAACCGACTGTTTCTGAAAGGGATTCCACTGTTTTTTCACGCAGGTAGCCGTTTTCCAGTAATTTAGTGGCATCGTGGATACGGACAATCTTCTTGTAATCTGTAAAACTTTCTGTGCAATGATATTTGAAGATATATTGGATGTGACTGACAGGTATTTTTATGGCCGCCGCAATATCCTCCAAGATTAAATCAGGATTACGAAAAGCTTCGCTGCGGAAAGAAAACTCCTCTATTTTATGGACATATTCGTTAAGTACAGCGGAAATTTTTTCCTCCATTTTTTTATCCTTTTCACTCACTATGGGCGATAATGTTCCATCCGTTTTCCAAACCGTATGAAGTGCTACTTTTTCGATGACCGTATCAATGGTTTTGTTTAAAAAATTATAACCGTAAAGAATCTCTGGGGTCAGCATGATTTTTACGAAAATACCAGACCAAATCAAAGCGGTTATCCAGAGGTATTGGTTGTTGTTGATATAGTATTTGTTCATCAAATAACCAGTGCTAAAACGGATAACCATGATCAGTATGAAGCTGACATACAGCAGGATGGTCCAGTTTTTAATCAACCTATTTTGGTTCTGGATTGCTTTGATTTCACTTTTTCTTCGCCAAACATTGTTCATCAGCAGTTTATAGCCCCAATAGGCATAGAACAAGTAAAACAGTGTTAAAACCAAAAAGAAGATTTTTCTCACAACAACCTGGTAGAACAAGAACAACAACCACTACTACTAATAATTTCCTTGGATCCAAACTTCCAGGTGTGGAGGTCAATGTAATACCGGCTGAGCTGAAGGTTTATCCAAACCCGACCAATGGCCAGTTTAATTTGTTGATGAGCAACTATGCCATCGACAAAGCAACGATCAGGATTACAGATGCAAGAGGCAAGATTATCTTGGTACTCGAAACAGATGTTCTAAGTGACGCGCATACTGTCCCAATACGCATCACCAATGCTGCCAACGGATCTTATGTAGTACAAGCAGCACAACCGGATAGATCCGCTTCAACGATAGTCGTGAAACAATAGATGATTAATTAATAAGTAACACAAGGGCCACCTGAAAAGAGTGGCCCTTGGTTATTATGGGTATGCATGGATGTTTGATGCTTGACGGTAAATGAGCGTTACCGTTAAAATTTATCAATTAGTCAAATGTTCATAATTAGAACAAATATTTGTTTTATAATCAAACAGTATTTATTTTTGTAAAGTTGATTCCCAAAACACAAAATGGATATGAATACAAGGTTGTCACAAAAGCAAATTGGTCAAAGGGTAGCTGAACTCCGCAAGACGAAAGGGTTATCACAGGAATATTTGTCTAAAAGTGTCAAAATTTCCCGACCGTCATTGGCTCAAATTGAGTTGGGGAATAGGGGCATTGATATTCTTGAACTTCAAAAATTATCGCAAGTTTTGGGTTTTTCCTTGGATGATTTTATGTCTAAAGATTTCACAGCGGTCCAAGAAATTTCTGTAAAAGAGGAAAAGAAGTCAAAGAAAGAAGTAGAGCGTATTTCTATTCCTACGCTTCAATTAAACAAATTTAAAAATGTCTTATTGTATATTCTTGAACGTTGTGCGGGTAAGCCAAACGTAGGGGAAACTGTTCTTTACAAACTTTTATATTTTTCTGACTTCAACTATTATGAATTGTATGAGGAGCACCTAACGGGAGCTAAGTATCGCAAACTACCTTATGGACCAGTACCTCAAAAATTGAATACAATAATTAAGAAAATGATGGATGATGGACAGTTGCAAAGAGTAAAAACAGACTATCACGGATATCCGCAAACAAGATACTTGCCTTTAGAAAAAGCAGATTTAACCGAATTGAGGGCGAGTGAAAAAGAAGTTATCGATAGGGTCATTGAACAAATGAGTGATTGGTCTGCTTCTGCAATCAGTAACTATTCACATAAGGATATGCCTTGGGTTGCTTCTAAAGAAGGGGAAGAAATAAATTATGAATTGGTTTTTTATAGAGATGCTCCTTTCTCTGTAAGAAACTACGGAGATGAAATGGAAGCACAATGATTTTTGATGAATTAACCGAATTTAAAAGGGACTTGAAAAACCTTTTAAAAAAATACAGAACACTCAATGACGATTTAGAAGTGGTTAAAAAAGTGTTGGAAGTCACACCCGACGAAAGACCACCTTTTAGTTTTCGTATTGATGATTTAGGATTGTTGACTTGTATCATTAAAGTCAAGAAGATAGCATGTAAATCATTGAAGGGTAGGGGTGTGAATTCTGGTTTAAGATTGATTTATGCCTACTTTCCTGATGACAATAAAATAACATTTATTGAATTGTATCACAAGAATGACAAGGAAAGTGAGGATAGAAATAGAATACAAGAAAATTTTAAATAAGCAAAGCAAGCTTTGCACGCCGCCAAATAAAAAATCCCGCACATTGTGCAGGACTTTTTTACTCGTGCCCAAGACTGGATTCGAACCAGCACGCCGTTTCCAGCGCTACCACCTCAAGGTAGTGCGTCTACCAATTTCGCCACCTGGGCATTTATTTTATTCAAAGACCAAAAATAATGTCGTCTACCAATCCTGCCTGCCGGCAGGCAGGTTCGCCACCTGGGCAGGGAGGAGTGCAAAATTACATAAAAAAGGGAAGCGAGGAAAAGGAATGATTTTAAATTATTTTTTTAGCAGGATGCTGAATGTAGTGCCTTTTCCTGGTTCGGAGCTCGCGACAAAAAGCTTACCGCCATGGTAATCTTCTACTATTCTCTTGGAAAGGGTTAGTCCTACGCCCCAACCTCTTTTCTTTGAACTCACCCCAGGTTGAAAAATCTCCTGTTGTAGGTCGATTGGAATGCCCTTGCCAGTATCGTTGATGTCAAGCCTTACTTCTTGATCAAGTTCTGTAATGGTCAAGGTAATTCTGCCAGAACCATCCATCGCATCCAATCCATTTTTGCAAATGTTTTCAATGACCCACTCTAATAAAGTAGGTGCAAGTAAAAGATAGATCGGATGTTTTGCATCGCATTGAAATACAAAATCGACTTTTTCTGAAGCTCTTTTCTTGGTGTATTCTACCACATGGTTTACCAACTGCTGTAGTTCGACTTTTTCTTTTTTTGGAGTACCACCAATCAAACTAAAACGCTCACTAATTATTTTTAAACGATCGATGTCTTTTTCCATTTCAGGAAGAATCTCATGTGTTGACGCACCTTCTTTTAAGATGGTTGTCCAACCTGAAAGCGCAGAAATCGGTGTCCCCAACTGGTGCGCAGTTTCCTTTGCTAGTCCCGCCCACAGCTGGTTTTGCATAGATTTGTTTCTGTTGTTGATGGAAATAACCATCATCGAGGTAAACAGGATTACAATCAGCAATTGCAACAATGGGAAATACCTTACTTGTTTCAAGAGCGAAGATTCACCATAATAATAAACGTTGAATTTTTTTTCTTCGTTATCGATATAAGTCTTGATGTAATTGCCTTCACTTTTGTAAAGAGAAAGTTTTTCGGTTAGGTATTCTTTGTTCTGCTTTGCCTTCGAACTATCCAGGTTCATGAACCCCATGATGCTGTCGCGTTCATTGGTTTCAATAACAGGGATCGTGGTTTGTTCTGCAATCACTACAGAAGCGAGTGAAAGGTCATCGCCCATGGCTGCATTTGCAATGGCTTGCTGTGCTGCAACCCATTCTTCCATTTGTCGTTTTTCTCTGTTGGAAATGCGTTCTGCCAAATAATTGGAATAGAAAAAAGTGCCGATTACAATCCCGACTGCAATCAGCGACATGAGAAATTTCCAGGTAGTTGGTTTGTTCATTTTGGTTATTAAAGCATCGACACAACAAATTTGACGAATAAAGCCCGAGATGCAAACTATTTTACTG
>CAMDFC010000032.1 GCA_945897185.1 Chitinophaga pinensis
TTGCTCAGTACCCCAATTAAACCAATAAGAACCATGCGACTCACGGTTGGCTTCATAGAATTTCCATAACGAAGGCAAGGTATATTCATCATGCCATTCCAATCTTCTTGTTTTGTGTAAATCTCGGTTGGCTTCGTAAATATTAAATGTTGGGTCTAATGTAAAATCTAGTTCAAGTAATTTACCCATCACACTGTTCCATTTTTCAGAACCTTGCTTTGCGGCTTGTTTCCAAAGTTTTCCTGCTTCTTCAAAACGATGTTGTTCATTGGAATAATTATAACCCAAAGGATAATCTTGGATGGTTGATTTATCCAGCAAGGCTTCTGGTAATCCATACCAATGTTCCATCGATGTTAGTCCCGCTTCTGCAGAATGCATGACATTCCACCTTGCCACATCCATTTGAGCATGGTGCATACAAGAGCGTAGTCCGAGTTTTTTGTTTTCCCTCAAAGCTGCATCCATAATAGCGGGTGCTGCACCAAAAAACTTAATGCCATCCGCACCTTTATTTGCATTTTCTCTTACCCACTCAATGGCTTGTTGTGGATTGTTTACTCCTCCTTTCGCACCCTGACCAAAAGCGGTATAGGCATAGATACGCGGTGCGGTAATTTTATTAATAAGACTTTTTTGTTTTTGATCCAATACCCAATCCAATCCGTTTCCACAAGATGGATCACGCACAGTGGTTATGCCATGTGCCATCCATAATTTAAAAACATATTCAGCAGGTGTGCCTTGGGATGTGCCCCCAATATGGCCGTGCATGTCGATGAAACCTGGTAGTATATACATACCGTGACAATCAATTTCCTTTCCGCCTTCTTTGAGTTTTGGACGGGTAGCTTCTTTTATAGCCAACCCAGGGTAACCCACATTGCGGATGGCTACAATTCTGTTTTGCTCAATAATGATGTCAACTGGGCCCACTGGAGGCGCACCGGTACCATTGACCAAAGTACCACCACGAAGAATCAATTGCGTCCAAGGACCAGTGCCATCAGCCCTGTCTGGTGCTTTTTTAATTTGTGCATGAAGAAATGTAAAAGCACAAGAGAGGATAAAAAATAAAATGATCTTTTTCATCAATGGAGGTTTAATAAGACAAAATACAAAAATTGTTTGTTTTCTTTGTGAGTAATCATGAAGATAGAATTTTGGAGCATAGGAAAAGCACATGAGAAGTCCATCAAGGATGCCATTGAAGAATATACTTCTCGGATACAAAAATACTGCCCCATTCATTGGGAGATTATTCCCGTGCCTAAGAATGCAGCCATGATGAGTGAATTGGACCTGAAAAGGATGGAAGGCAAAATAATTTTGGAATGGCTAGATAAAGACACAATTTTAGTTGCGTTAGACGAATATGGCAAAGAGATGAGTTCAATTCAACTGTCAGCATTCATCACAAAAAAAGGAAACATGGGCACAAAAAAATTGGTTTTCCTCATTGGTGGAGCATTTGGTCTGGACGAAGCCGTTTTAAAGCGTGCCAATCATACCTGGTCTCTTTCCAAACTCACTTTTCCACACCAATTGGTTCGCCTCCTCCTTTCAGAACAAATTTATAGGGCCTATACCATCATCAAGAACGAAAAATACCACCACAGATAATTTCAATAAACCAACATGAGCATATCCGCACTAATCATACTGCTAACAGTAATTGTTTCTCTGATTGCTTTTAATAAACCTCAACTAAAAGAAGACCTTGTTTTTTGGCCACACCAAATTAAGAGACAGGGTCAGTTTTATAGGTTTATAACACACGGCGTTTTACATGCAGATACACTCCACCTGATTTTTAATATGGTCTCCTTTTATTCTTTTGCTGCTGCTTTAGAGGACTATCTTTTTATCCCGATTTTTGGAGAAGCTTCCAGAGCAATGCTAGCCGTGATGTACATCAGTGCTATTGTATTTGCAAGTGTACCGGATTATTTCAAATACAGAAACGATATTTCCTATAGATCACTTGGCGCTTCAGGTGCAGTTTCTGCTGTGGTTTTTTCTGCAATCACCATACAACCAAACTTGCCCATCATGTTCTTTTTTATTCCGTTTAAAATTCCTGGGTGGGCCTTTGGTATTGGATTTCTTATCCTTTCGGCATCTTTAGCTAAAAAAGGTGGTGGAAATATTGGCCACAATGCGCATTTCTGGGGAAGTGTATATGGCGTAGTCTTCACCTACTTGGCGGCTAAATTTTATGCCAATATAGATTTAATTGACAATTTCATCAGGACGGTCTTGTAATTGAAATATGCAGTTTTTCATTGCTGTTCTCGTCAATTTTAAATCGATCATCAATTCTCCTGCCTATAACCCAGATGATTTTATTAGCTGATTCTATCACCCACTGATTTTCTTTTTCAGTAAGCGATAGTTTTAAGTCGGTCATGAACCTAGAAATTTTTTTCTTTTTTTTCATCCCCAAAGGATAAAAATAATCACCCGCCTTCCATAAACGAACTAACAATGGAAATTTGATACCCTTTAAATTAATGTAAGCATGGCTTGCATTGGTATCAATTTTAGTGTTTGCAGTAACTTTTCTAAATGACAAGATGGCATCACCCAAAACCAAATCTGTATCCAATTCCTCCACCAATTTAATTGTTTGTTCAGTCAAATTAATCGGCTCAATTAAGATCCAATTGCGGTTGCGTAACACCCTGTATTCTTTGGAATTGATGTATTTTCCTGAACCAGCAATGAAGAGCTTTTTTATTTCGGGGATTTGAGCTGCTGTAAAACCAAAGGGACTGAATAGTTCATACATGATGGTATCTAGGGGATTCGATGGGCTCAATTTGTTGACAGGAATTGCAAATGAATTTCCTCGTTTTTCAATGAGTTTGGCAATTTCAATATCCATCATTTTTCTATACACCATTTCGACTTCCGATAACCGTTTGGCGTTTTCGAGTATATTTACTTTTAATGAAGGAAATATTTTCTCTAACTCTGGAACAACGGCTTGTCTCAGAAAATTTCTAGTATAATTGATCTCTGCATTTGAACTGTCTTCTACCCATTCTAATTGATTCAATTTTGCATAGTTGAGAAGTGCAGCACGACGCTCTTTCAACAAAGGACGAACAAGTAATCCATTTTTTTCTTGCATCCCATGAAGACCTGCAATACCTGTACCTCTTAAAAAATTAATTAGCATAGTTTCTACCTGATCGTCAGCATGGTGTGCGGTCAACACCCATTGTTTTGCAGAAGATGTATCTGCTTTTATCACCTCATTAAACCAAGCATACCTTAGATTTCGAGCGGTTTCTTGAAGACCCGTCTTTCCTTCCTGCATTGCTAACTTGGTGTCAAATAATTTAACCTGTATGTCCACTCCCATTTGCTGTGCCATTGCTCTTACAAACATTTCATCTCTGTTGCTCTCTGCTCCACGCAATTGAAAATTACAATGCAAAATGCTAAATCTACAATCAGCAGCTTTCAACAAATGCGCAAGTACTACCGAATCCATCCCACCACTACAGGCCAAATACAAATGATCTTGCTCTTTCCATAATTCCTGCGTTTTCACATAATTTATAAAATCATGTAAAGCAGAAGCAAGGTGTTGATATTGATTTTCTTTTTGCATTACTCTAATTCGTCTTTCAATTGATTCAATACTCCTTGCAGTTCTCGAAGTTCATGTTGTTTATGGAGATGTCTCGCAACAGAAATACCTTTTTCATAGATGTGTAAAGCTTTGTCGAAACTGGATAATTTCTCAAATAGCTTACCTAAGTGATAATAAGATCCAATATAGTTTTCATCCAATATCAATATAGCTTCCAACTCCATCACAGCCAGATCTAATTTACCCAATTTAACCAGCTCCATCGCCAAAGCATGCCTACTAAAAAGGTCATTTGAATCAGCAGCTATAAACGATCTTAATTTTTCTATCCTTTCCACTTGGAATTTTTAATTATTCTTGTCAAATATTCCCCACCATCGGTTTATATTTGTATCAGAAATTAGTTGTTGTGACAACTTTTTTACAAAACCAGATACCATGAAGATACTTGTTTGCATCAGCAGGACACCAGATACTACTGCAAAAATAGCTTTCACTGATAACAACACGAAATTTGCTACTGATGGTGTTCAATGGATAATTAACCCCTATGACGAGTGGTATGCGCTTGTAAGGGCCATTGAACTTAAAGAGAAAGATGCTTCCGTAATTATCCATCTTATTACTGTTGGCAACAGCGAAACGGAGCCTATCATAAGAAAAGCATTGGCACTTGGTGGTGATGAGGCCATTCGTGTAAATACAGACAACCAAGATCCTTTCTACATAGCAAGTCAAATTGCAGCAGTTGTAAAAGAGGGCGGATACGATTTGGTATTGACCGGTAAAGAAACAATCGATTACAATGGATCTTCAATTGGTGCGATGGTTGCAGAATTGACAGATACCAATTACATCAGCTTGGCTACGAAGTTTGAATTTGAGCATGGGAAAGCCATCATCTGTAGAGAAATTGAAGGTGGTGAAGAAGTGGCAGAAACAACCTTACCACTCACCTTATCTTGCCAAAAAGGAATGGCCGAGGCAAGAATTCCAAATATGCGTGGTATCATGGCGGCCAGAACCAAACCTTTAAAAGTAATAGATCCTGTAACAGTTGATACCTATACTGAAACTGTTGGATTCTTACTTCCACCACCAAAAGCTGGCGTAAAACTTATTCCAGCGGATACACCCGAGCTACTTGTAAAATTACTCAGGGAAGAAGCAAAAGTCATCTAATAAACCCATGAACATGTCGATACTCATCTATACAGAACACCAAGAAGGCAAATTCAAGAAAAATTCATTAGAAGCCATTTCTTACGGGGTAGCCATCGCTGCCCAAAAAGGAATTGATGCCCATGCATTGGTAATTGGAGAAACAACTGCTCCACTACCTGAACTTGGTAAATATGGTGTGAAGAAGGTTTACCACCTCAATACAGCGAACATCAATATTTCTGATACAAAGACCATGTCTGTCTTGATTGCGTCTGTCTCAACTCAGCAAAATTGTGACACCCTTATTTTTAGCAATACACTGAGTGCAAAAGGCATAGCCCCAAGGGTTGCAGTGAGACTAAAAGCGGGTATGGTTTCTGGAGCGGTGGACCTTCCTGAAAACAACAATGGTTTTTGCGTGAAAAAAAATGTGTTCTCGGGCAAAGCTGTTACTGAAATAAAGGTGCTCACTTCAAAAATAGTGATTACCCTAAATGCAAATGCATTTGAGGTTAAAGAGACCGGAGGAAGTGCAGAAGTGATAACAATTGACATTTCAGCTCCCGCTTCTACAATTACTGTTACAGGTATTAATAAAATTGCAGGGGAAATACCACTTTCAGAAGCGGAGAAGGTTGTCAGTGGTGGCAGGGGGCTAAAGGGGCCGGAAAATTGGGGCCTGATTGAAGAATTGGCAAGCCTTCTTGGAGCAGCTACGGCATGCAGTCGTGCTGTATCTGATGCACATTGGCGTCCGCATCATGAGCATGTGGGACAAACCGGTTTGGCAATTTCTCCAAATCTTTACATTGCTGTTGGTATATCAGGAGCGATACAACACCTGGCTGGTGTAAACAGAAGCAAGACGATTGTTGTGATCAACAAAGACCCTGAAGCACCTTTCTTTAAGGCAGCAGATTATGGAATTGTGGGTGACGCCTTCGAAGTAATGCCAAAGATCATTCAAGCAGTGAAGGACTTGGGATAATTTTGCCTTAATTTTGTTTTGTTTATGAAGAAAATTGAATTAGAAATTGTTGCCCTCTCCCATTCAATTACCCAATCCAATTCATATGCGGTTGTATTGGGTGAGGTTAATGGGCTAAGACGCTTGCCAATTGTTATTGGTGGATTTGAAGCGCAAGCAATTGCAGTTGCCTTGGAAAAAATGAAACCTTCAAGACCACTCACCCATGATTTAATGAAGAATTTCATGCTGGCCTTTAATGTTGACCTACACGAGGTAGTTATATCTGATTTACAAGAAGGTATATTTTATTCAAAATTGCTTTGCAGTAATGAAGCAGATACTGTAGAGATCGATTCAAGAACATCGGATGCCCTGGCATTGGCCGTACGTTTTGGTTGTCCAATTTTTATTTATGAAAATATTTTTGAAATTGCTGGCGTAGATCAACCCGACAAAATGATTCCTGAAGAAAAGAAAGCTGTGACATTGAGCAATGGTAACGAAGATTTGAAAAAATTGGATCTTGAAGAATTGGATAAACTGTTGAATGAAGTGCTAAACAACGAAGATTATATAAGAGCTATTGCCATTAGAGACGAGATCAATTCCAGAAAAAAATAGGTCCCCAAATGGTTGTTTTCCCAAATGCAAAAATCAATCTGGGCTTAAGAATAAAATCAAAGAGAGCCGACGGCTTTCATAACCTCGATACCGTTTTCTATCCGCTTCCATTCACTGACGCACTTGAAATAATTCTACAGTCAACACCTTCGGAAACACCTGTAATTTTTTCAAGCAGTGGCCATGTTATCCCTGGAGATACTCAATCGAATTTGTGTTTAAAAGCGTATCATTTATTGAAAAATAAATTTCCAGAACTGCCCTCCATCCAAATGCATTTACATAAAAATATCCCAATGGGCGCAGGTTTGGGAGGAGGATCTTCTGATGGTGCCTTCACACTAAAATTACTCAATGACAAATTTAAACTCAACATACCAGATGATGAGTTACTTGAACTTGCATTAAACTTAGGAAGTGATAGCCCCTTCTTTATTAAAAACATACCCGTTCATGCAACTGGAAGAGGAGAAATAATACAACCTACTTCAGTCGATTTATCCAATAAAAAAATCGCATTGGTGCTTCCTGGTATACACGTAAGCACTGCACTTGCCTTTAAGGGTTGTCCCATTTCATCATCCATTGAAACCTGTGATACAATTACCAAACAACCGGTCGAGACATGGAAAGATGATTTGGTCAATGATTTTGAACAAACAGTGTTTCCAAATTATCCAGTATTGGCAAACATTAAAGAACAGTTGTATGATGCAGGCGCTATTTATGCTTCAATGACCGGGACAGGCTCAACGGTTTATGGTATTTTTAATGAACTTCCAGACTTAGAAGGAGTATTCAACCAGGAATACCAGGTTGTTCTGCTCTAATACCAATCATTATATTTTTACCTTTTATTTTAATTCAGTAGCCTCTTCAATTAATTTGGTTATTTTTGTACCATGTCATCTGCTCAAAACAATGTTGCCTTTCTCGCCCAGAACCTAGATTTACTTAATCATTAGGTACAATCATCTTGCTATTTCTATATAAAGCAAGAATTTAAAACTATTCCCCTGCCTATCTTCGATAGGTAAACCTTCGGCAGGCAGGCTGTTCCCTAACAAAAAGCAATCCCATGCACCCCTCATCATATTATATTGATCTTGAATCAAGATACGGCGCACACAACTATCATCCCATTGAAGCAGTAATTGAAAGCGCATCAGGCTGTGAAATGTGGGACGTGGAAGGCAAAAAATATTTTGATTTCCTAAGTGGCTATTCAGCAATTAACCAAGGACATTGTCATCCCCGCATCATCAAAGCTTTGCAAGAACAAGCAGCAGTGCTTACCTTAACCTCACGTGCCTTTTACAACAACAAGTTGGGTGAATACCAAAAATTTATCACATCGCTTTTGGGCTTTGATAAAATGTTGCCCATGAATACAGGTGCTGAAGGTGTTGAAACAGCCATCAAGCTTGCCAGACGCTGGGCCTATGCTGTTAAAGGTATTCCCGAAAACAAAGCAAAGATTATTGTCTGTAGTGAGAATTTTCATGGGCGGACAAGCACGATAATTTCCTTTAGTACCGACCCTTCGTCATTTTCTCAATTCGGTCCTTTTATGCCTGGCTTTGAAGTCATTCCCTACAATGACCTTAAGGCATTGGAAGAAAAGTTAATGGATAAACATGTAGCCGCATTTTTATTTGAACCTATTCAAGGTGAGGCCGGAATATTAGTGCCGGATGAAGGTTATCTATCAGGCGCTCGCCGATTATGCACCGCGGCCAATGTGTTGATGATTGCAGATGAAATTCAAACAGGTTTGTGCAGGACGGGGAAAATGCTTTGTTGTGATCATGAAAATGTGAAACCAGATGTTTTAATTCTTGGTAAAGCCTTAAGTGGCGGGACTATCCCCATTAGTGCCATACTTGCAAATGATGAAGTAATGCTGACCATCAAACCCGGTGAACATGGATCTACGTTTGGTGGCAATCCAATGGCTAGTGTTGTTGCCACTGTTTCTTTACAGGTATTAATAGATGAAAATATGGCTGAAAATGCAGCGCAAATGGGCCATCTATTTCGAGAGGGTTTACATAAAATTAACTCCCCTTATATCAAAACAATTAGAGGCAAAGGCTTGATGAATGCTATTGTTATCGATCACCCCAATAAAGATGCTGCCTGGAGATTATGCGAGCGATTTAAAGAAAACGGACTCCTTGCAAAGCCTACACATGGAGATAAAATTCGATTTGCTCCTCCATTGATGATCAATGAAAGTCAATTACGGGAAGCATTGGAAATCATTGAACACAGTTTACCCGTTCTAGAACAGTGCTAAATCTCGGTGAACGGTGCTTTTTTCGTAATTTTGCACTCAATTGAAACTGCAATGAGCGAAGAAAAGTCACTTAATTTTTTAGAAGAAATCGTAGAAGCTGATTTAGCCTCTGGAAAGTCGGTTAACATACATACCCGGTTCCCACCAGAACCCAATGGTTATTTACACATTGGGCATGCCAAAAGTATATGTTTGAATTTTGGTTTGGCTGATAAATACAAAGGCAAAACCAATCTTCGATTTGATGATACCAATCCGGTTACAGAGGATACAGAATATGTAGAGTCGATTAAGCAAGATGTTAGGTGGCTGGGATTCGACTGGGAGGAAGAACATTATGCTTCAGATAATTTCAACCAGCTCTATGCTTTTGCAGTTGAATTGATTAAAAAAGGATTGGCCTATGTTGATGATTTGACTGCAGAACAAATTGCAGCAACAAAGGGCACTCCTACCGAACCTGGTAAAGAGAGTCCGCATAGGGACAGAACCACCGAAGAAAATCTTCAACTTTTTGAAGAAATGAAAAATGGTAAATACCAAGATGGTGAAAAAGTATTGCGCGCAAAAATCGACCTGTCCTCTCCAAATATGCACATGAGAGATCCGATCATGTACAGAATCAAGAAAACCAGTCACCACCGCACCGGAGATACTTGGTGCATCTATCCGATGTATGATTTCGCTCATGGTCAGTCTGACTCTATTGAAAATATCAGCCACTCTATCTGTACCCTTGAATTTGAAGTGCATCGTCCACTTTACAACTGGTACATTGAGCAACTCGGCATTTTCCATTCAAGGCAGTTTGAATTTGCACGACTTAACCTTACTTATACTGTGATGAGCAAAAGGAAGCTTTTGCAATTGGTTCAGGAAAAAATGGTTGATGGTTGGGACGATCCGAGGATGCCAACGATATCCGGACTAAGAAGAAGAGGTTATACCCCTGCTTCACTTCGTAATTTTTGCGATAGAATTGGTGTTCAGAGAAGAGAGAATATCATTGATGTTGGACTTTTAGAATTCTGCGTAAGGGAAGATTTAAACAAGACTGCTCTTAGAAGAATGGTGGTTTTGGACCCTATCAAATTGGTTATTAAGAATTATCCAGAGGGTAAATCCGAAATTTTACAGGGTGAAAATAATCCAGAGTTAGAGGACAATGGTGGCTATCGAGATCTACATTTTGGTCGTGAATTATGGATCGAAGCAGAAGACTTCATGGAAGATCCAGCCAAAAAATGGTTCCGTCTTGCCCCCGGTATGAAGGTAAGATTGAAGAGTGCCTACATCGTATCTTGCACAGGTTTTGTGAAAAATGAGGCTGGTAAAGTAGTAGAAGTGCATTGTGAATATATACCAGAGAGTAAGAGTGGGAATGATACATCCGGAATAAATGTTAAAGGAACAATACATTGGATATCAATAAATAAATCACTTGAAGCTGAAGTAAGACTTTATGAAAGATTGTTTCAAGTTGAGGATCCATCAAGCGAGGAAGGGGATTACAAAACCTACCTCAATCCAAGCAGTTTGGCAATCATTCAACATGCCAAAATTGAGCAAAGTCTCTCTGAGGCAAAACCCGGAGAACAGTTCCAATTCATCAGAAAAGGCTATTTCACTTTAGACAGTAAATATGCTAAGAAAGGGAAATTGGTGTTCAATAGGACGGTAACTTTGAAGGATGCTTGGAGTAAGGAGGTGAAGAAGTAGGGAATAGGGAACAGGGAATAGTCTTTGGTTATAAAGATGACTTGCTATTCACCTTCCCATCCGGAAAGAAAGTCATCAAAAAAACAAGAATTGTGGCCAATAACATTAAGAATAACCCGGCTTTCTTTTCTGGACAATATCCCAAGTAACAAGAGCCGAAAAGCAAAAAGTTTTTAATCCCGTAGGCTACATTGAGTCCGCCTACCAACAAAGCAGTTCTTTTGATCCACAATACTTTAATAAAAGAACAAAGGGTTGTAATACCAGCCAGTACCAAGATTAGTTTTGCAGGCTTCCCATAAAGGTTTTTCTCAGAATAAAAGCCATTGAAACTTTGACCTACATCCGCGTGGTAGGTCCAGGGCATAAAACAGGCAACCAAGAGCAAAACAAAAGCAAAGAGGCTGATCCATTTTGAATAACGTACCATATCAAAAAAAGCGAAGGGGTTTTAGCCTTCGCTTGGAGGTCCCGAGCGGATTCGAACCGCTGTAGAAGCTTTTGCAGAGCTCTGCCTAGCCACTCGGCCACAGGACCATAAATGAAAAGACGATTAACGTCTCAACACGCTGCGAAATTAGTAATTTTGATCTGATTTTCCGAATAAGACAGAAAGTTAGATACAATGAATAAAATTGAATCATCAGAGTTAATCCTAAACCAAAGAGGTGCTATTTACCATTTAGACCTCAGACCTGAGGAAATTGGTGAAACTATTATAACTGTTGGCGACCCTTCTCGTGTGGAGAGCGTTAGTAAACACTTTGACCAAATCTTATACAAAACCCAGCACAGGGAATTCATCACCCATACGGGCAGGATTGGAAACAAAACAGTATCTGTGATTGCAACAGGAATTGGTCCGGATAATATTGATATTGTAATAAATGAACTGGATGCAATTGTAAATATTGACTTGCAAAGCAGGACAGTTAAACCAGAAAAAAAACAACTGAAATTTATCAGGATAGGTACATCTGGTTCACTACAACCGCATATTGACGTAGATAATTTTGTGGCAAGTACATATGGACTTGGACTGGATAACCTGATGCACTACTACCCTGTTCAACAAACAGAAATTGAACTGGAATTGCTGAGCAATTTTAAAGTGCAGGTGCAACTCAATCCAAGTATAACACCCTATATAAAAAGCGCCAGTGCGTTTTTACTTGCTCAGTTTACTGACGGTTGTAAGGCAGGTATAACCGCTACTTGTCCGGGTTTCTACGGACCACAAGGACGCAACCTACGTTTAGGACTCGCTATGCCAAATCTAAATGAACAATTGACTGCATTTCGTTTTGGTAACCACCAAATCACCAATTTCGAAATGGAGACTTCCGCGCTTTACGGGTTAGCCTCCGCGCTGGGTCATCAAGCATTGTCCCTGAGCGTAATAGTAGCCAATCGATTAGCCAAAAAGTTTTCTACAGATGTTAATGCAATTGTTGAAAAACTTATTAAACATACCATTGAAAGAATTTAATCTTCCCATCATGGAGATACAGTTTTACAAATACCAGGGTACTGGAAATGATTTTATCATCTTAGACAATAGAGATGGCAAATACATTTCCCTTACTGATTCAGCAATTGAAACAATATGTCACAGGAAATTTGGCATTGGCGCTGACGGATTGATGTTGCTTGAAAATGCAGAAGGATTCGATTTTAAAATGAGGTACCACAATGCTGATGGTAAAGAAGGAAGCATGTGTGGAAATGGAGGAAGATGCCTTGTACAATTTGCAAAAGACCAGGGAGTTGTTAACGACAAATACCATTTTATTGCCAGTGATGGTCCGCATGAAGCCACTATCCAAGCCAACGGCCTTGTAAGATTAAAAATGAAAGATGTTGATCATGTAGTTAGTTCAGCTGAAAGCAGCACACTAAATACAGGATCTCCTCATTATATACATTGGGTGAATACACTTGATGGTTATGATGTGTTTACAGAAGGAAGAAATATACGTTATAATGAGCACTTCAAGCGCGAAGGTATTAATGTAAATTTTGTAAAAAAAGAGGAAGATGGAATTCGTGTGCGGACTTATGAAAGAGGTGTTGAAGACGAAACACTTAGTTGCGGTACAGGAGTTACTGCAGCGGCAATTGCAAGTTCAGAAAAAATGGGACTACAACAGGTCAATGTAAAAGTAGAAGGTGGAAGTTTAGCAGTAAGCTTCAATAGAATTGGAGAAAAAGAATTTACAGATGTATGGCTAATTGGTCCCGCTACTTTTGTTTACACTGGCAACTATACAATTCATGTTTAACATACGTGTTTACGGCATTCTAATCACAGAAGAGAACAAAGTATTGGTGAGTGATGAATTCATTAAGGGTAATTATTATACCAAATTTCCGGGGGGAGGTTTAGAGTTTGGAGAAGGCACTAGGGATTGTCTTGCGCGTGAATTTATGGAGGAAATGAACTTGAAAGTTCATATAGGAGAACACCTTTATACTACAGATTTTTTCCAAATGTCGGCCTTTGACCCTGAACATCAAATTGTATCTATCTACTACCGAGTACATCCATTGGAGGCAATAACTGCAACTATAAGGGAAACACCGTTTGATTTTGATGATTCACAAATGGCGGTTTACCATTCAACCGGAGAAACAGAAACCTTTAGAATGATTCCTATTTCAAATTTTGATGCTTCTTGTGTTCATCTACCCATTGATAAAGTGGTAGCCGACCTTGTAAAATCCATCCACCAATAAAGGAACCTATTTTTTTAAAGCATCCCTGATTTCTGTTAAAAGCTGATCTGTTTTAGAGATGGTTGTTGGTATGGCCTCTTCTTTTTTCTTCAGTGAATTAATTGCCTTTATAATTAAGAACATCACAAAGGCAACAATTACAAAGTCAATCACCACGGTGATGAAAGCACCCCATTCTATTGCCACTTCATTTCCATGGGATACAATCACTTTACCAGATGCATCTACAACTTCATTGACTTCAGACTTTAACACCCATTTTTTATCATAAAAATTGGAACCTCCAGTAAGCAACCCAATTAATGGCGCAATTAACTTCTCTGTAAAAGTAGATACCACTTTTCCAAAAGCACCACCCATCACAAAAGCTACTGCAATGTCTACCAGGTTGCCTTTTACAGCGAATGCTTTGAACTCATTAATGAAACTCATAGTCGATATTTCAGCTTAATTTAGGCGTTTTGAGGAAGATTATGCTCCTCTTAAATCAATATCTTTGTACAAATTGAAAAAAATCAAGTTTTGATGAAAACATTGAACTTCAAATCGCTCGTTCCACATCTTGCAGCCCTTGGCATTTTTATTTTTATAGCACTGGTTTTTTGCAAGCCCGCATTGGAAGGCAAAGTACTGCAACAGAGTGACATTATACATTGGCAAGGCATGAGCAAAGACATTTCCAATTACAGTGAGGTTAATGGGCAGGCACCGCTTTGGACAAACAGTATGTTCAGTGGTATGCCGGGCTACCAAATAGCCACCAACAACAATAATATTCTTCCTTATTACACCAATGAGGCCTTTTCTTTGTTTATACCCAAACCTTTCCGGTTTTTCATATTGGCCTGCTTTGGTTTTTATTTTCTTGGAATTGCCTTTGGTGTTAGTCCCTGGATTTCCATCCTTGGCGCCTTAGGTTATGCCTACGCGTCCTATTCATCAATTATTGTAGCAGTTGGACATGATACAAAGATGTTGTCCATGGCCTATGTACCTGCTTTGATTGGCGCAATAAATATGGTCTACCAAAAGAAATATTGGCTAGGCGCATTGCTTACCGCAACTTTTAGCTCCGTCTTAATTTCCCACAACCATTACCAGATTGTTTATTATTTACTAATAGTAGCCATTATAATGGGAATTGCTTTATTGGTAAATGCAATCAGAGAGAAACAATTGTCAGCATTTTTGAAACCTACTTTAATTGCAATATCAGCTGGATGTATTGGTTTATTCACCAATGCAGTAATGCTTTTTACTACTTATGAGTACTCTAAAGAAACCATAAGAGGCGGACAAACTTCCATCAATACAAAAGATACTACAAGGCAAAAAGCAAACACAGGTGGACTGGATACGGCTTATGCTTTTGCTTGGAGTTATGGCATTGGAGAAACAATGACCTTAATGGTTCCCAATGTATACGGTGGATCAACACAGTTGTTGGGTGAAGATGCCAAGCTAATTCAAACACTTAATGAAAAAGGGGTACCAGAGCAACTGGGCAATCAGATATATAGTGCATTTCCCGCTTATTGGGGTCCGCAACCAAGCACTTCGGGTCCAGTATACCTTGGAGCAGTCCTCTGCTTACTTTTTGTAATGGGTATGCTATTAATAAAAGGTCCCACTAAATGGTGGATACTTGGCGCTACCATTCTTGCCATCATGATGTCTTGGGGCAAAAACCTGGCCGGATTCAATACGTTCTTGTTCGATCATTTGCCGATGTACAACAAGTTCAGGGCGCCATCGATGATTTTAGTCATTCCGCAATTGACGTTCCCGTTAATGGCCATACTTGCCTTAAACAGAATATTTAGTTCTGAAATTAGTAAGGAAGAATTAATAAAAAAGCTAAAACTTTCTGCTTATATCACAGCTGGTATTCTAGCAATTGCACTAATGATGTACAATACGCTCGAATACAAAACAAATAACGATAGGGCTATTCAACAACAGCTATCCAGCATCTCACAAGGTGATCCTTCTTTTGGATCAGATATTTTAAATAGCGTAGTAGAAGATAGAAAAAAACTATTTGGCGAAGACCTTACCAGATCAGCTTTAATTATTGGCATTGCCTTTATGCTCATTTATCTTTACTACAAAGGACTTTCCAACAAGACTGCTGCAATTGCTAGTTTGGTGGCACTTACTGCATTTGATATGCTGGGTGTGAGTAGTAGGTACCTGAATAAAGACAAGTTTTTAGAACCTGAAGAATATGCCAATGCTTTTGCAACAACACCAGCAGATCAACAGATACTGCAAGACAAAGGCAATCACTTTAGGGTCTTCAACCTAACGCAAGATGTATTTAATGATGCAATCACCTCTTACCACCACCGTTCTATTGGTGGCTACCACGCAGCAAAATTGAGTATCTACCAAGATTTGATTGAGAACCAATTGGCAAAACAACCTTTGAATATGCAAGTATTGAACATGCTTGACACAAAGTACATCATCACTACTGACTCATCAGGTAATCCCTACCCTGCCCTCAACCCAGAAGCACTGGGAGCAGCATGGTTTGTGGATAATATACAATGGTCTAAAGATGGCAGATCAGAAATGCTGGCACTGGATTCATTTGATGCAAAAAGAACTGCAGTTATTCAAGAAAAATTCAAATCGGATGTAAACGAGAAAATTACAACAGATTCTTTGGCATACATCAAACTAACAAAACCTGGACACGACACGCTTTCTTATGAGTCTAATGCTTTAACTGCTCAGTTTGCTGTATTTAGTGAAGTCTATTACAACAAAGGATGGAAAGCATTTGTAGATGGGAAAGAACAACCCATCATCAAAACAAATTATGCGCTTAGAGGATTATCACTTGCACCAGGTAAACATACCATCGAATTCAGGTTTATTCCTGAATCTTATTATAGCGGATTTGCCATTACGAAATACAGTCAATGGCTACTATTAGTTTTTCTTTTCTTAACCATCGGTATTTCATTCAAGAACCGAAAAAAGCAACCATGATATGAGTGCTCCTCTCATCAGCGTAATTATGCCGGTATACAATACCGCTCCTTTTTTGAAGGAGGCGATTGAGAGTGTGTTGATTCAAACAGAAAGAGATTTTGAGCTGATCATCATCAATGATGCTTCTTCAGATGAGAGCAAATCTGTTATTGATCAATTTGTTGATGACAGAATCAGAGTAATTCAGAATGAAAAAAACTTGGGACTAGCTGTAACACTCAATAAGGGTATTAGGGCTGCAACAGGAAAATACATCGCCAGAATGGATGGAGATGATATTTCCTTACCCAAAAGATTTGAAGAACAACTCAAAGAAATCAAACAAGGTGATCGCAATTCAATTGTGTGTTCTACTTGCATCTTAATTGATGAAAAAGGAAACAAAATTGGAAATTGGAAAGACGATAGTAAATACTGTACACCAATTGAAATTAGAAATCAACTACCTAGCAACAATTGCATTGTACATCCTTCAATTTTTGTAAGAAGAGATATTTTGTCTGAGTTTTTTTATGACCCAGAACAGCAAGAATCAGAGGACTACGATTTATGGCTAAGAATGGCATCTGATGGTGTTCTATTTAATAAAATTGCGAACCCGCTGGTACTTCACCGTATCAGAAAAAATTCTTTTACCAGATCAAAACAACAGAATGTATTTTTTAAATTGTTTCGGGTGAAAGTAATCTTCCTGTTCCATGAAATCATCAAAGGAAGGATCAATGGCTTTATGTTAAAAACATTTTTCTATGCTATTCTCGATTTAGTTAAAGGGACCTTTAAAATAATAAAAAAAAGTTTCAGCAAATGATATATAAGTTTTTTTTGCTGAAAAGACAGCTAGAAGACTTGCTGATTCTGCCTTTCATTTGGATAGGAAGAAAACTTAAAGTTCAGCTAATTGATGTTAATCCGTTTGACATCCTCCTCCTTTTTTCATCTTACCACATTGGAGGCGCGGAAAAGGTCCATTTACAAATTGCAAGGGCGTTGAAAGGCAGAAAAGCACTTGTTGTTTTTACAAAAAAATCGACTGCTGCAGTTTACAAACAAGAATTTATTGAAACAGGACATCAGATTTTAGACATCTCAAAATTTACGGATAATAAAATCCAATATTGGAATAACCTGATTTTTAGGGGTGCTGTTGCATCACTCGTAGAAAACCAGAAAAGCAAAGTCATCGTCTTCAATGGACAAAGTAATTTTGGGTATAAACTTTCGCCCTGGCTAAATAAATCAATTGTACAAATTGAATTGATCCATGCTTTTTGTTCTTTTTCCTGGATCAGAATTCCATTTTTGTCATTTTACCAAAAAACCATCATGATCAGTAATAGATCAATTGCTGAACATAAAACACAATACCAAAAAATAGGAGTCCCAGAACATGAAGTCGGAAAAATCATGTACCTACCCAATGGAATACCACTTCCAAAACTGATGGAAACGAAGGAAATAGACTCAGTTAAACTCAAGGTGCTTTATGTAGGAAGAGCAACAGCAGAAAAAAGGGTTCATTTAGTTGCCGCAATTGCAAGAAGCGCTTCTCTTGAAGGCATCCCATGCGCATTTAGCATGGTAGGTGATGTTCAAAATACTATTCCAAAAGACGATCAGTCTTATGTCCATTTTTATGGCGCCATCAACAATGCTGAGACCTTGAATACTATTTATGCTGAACACGATGTGTTGATCATGACGTCACTACATGAAGGATTTCCCTTAACCATTATGGAGGGAATGGCATCGGGATGTATTATTTTATCAACACCTGTCGGTGATATCCCCTATCATGTTCATCATAAAAAAAATGGTTACTTATTTAGTAGTACAACGGATGAAAATAAAATAGTTGAAGAGGGGTTAATGTATTTGAAACAGATCATGGAAAAACTTGATTTATTCAAAGAGATGAGTAACAACAACCTGACTTATGCCAAAAAAGAATTTGATTTGTCTATTTTTGAGCACCGTTACCAAACAATATTTGACCAATTAAAATAAAAATTTGAAGTCCATAGGAATAATTGTAATCACCTATAACAGGCCAGCAGATATGCTTGCACTGCTTTGCAATATTTCAATGCTAGACCAAAAAGATTTATTGTTGCAAGAGGTCATTCTTGTAAACAACAATTCCACTGAAGATTATTCTGCTGTCGAAAGTTTTGTAAAAGAAAACCCGCAGTTGCCTATCCAGTATATTTTCTCCAATGAAAATTTAGGTGTTGCAAAAGGTAGAAACTTTGCCATTAACCATGCACAAGCCGATATTTTGGTTATGCTGGACGATGATGCAGAGCTGGAAAACACCAATGCATTGGTTGCAATTGAAAAGACTTTTACAGAAAATCCAGAAATAGCCATCGCTTCATTTAAAGTGAAATATTACAGCACCTTGGCAATGCAGGTCAACGCCTTTCCACACAAAAAGTTTTCCGAAAAACAACACCTGCACTTTTTTGAGACCTATTATTTTGCAGGAGGTGCCCATGCCATCAAGAAAAAAGCAATGGAAGCGGTTGGCGGATATCCAACCGATTTCTTTTATGGAATGGAAGAGTACGATTTGAGTTATAAGTTACTCGACCAAGGATATAAAATCATCTACACAGATCAGGTTGTTATGCTTCACAAAGAATCACCTGAAGGAAGATCCACGCATAAGGAAAAAACGAAAATGCTCTGGTTGAACAAAACAAAAGTAGCTTGGCGCTATTTACCAATATTCTATTTTATTTCCACTGCCGTTATGTGGTCGATTGAGTATTTAAGAAGAACCAATTTTGATTGGTCTGGCTATTTTAAAGGATGGGTATTTATTTTTCAATCCACTATGAAAGAGGATAGAAAACCATTGAAGAAATCGACGATGGAATACCTACAGAAGGTAGAAGCTAGACTTTGGTATTGATTAAATAAGCTGTTTTATTTTTTCCAAAAACAAACGCATCCCCTGCTGTTTCTTTTCGTCAAACAAATAGGATATGTTCTTCTTGTAATAGGTATCTAAATCCAATCCTTGGGCATCTACTTCTCCTATTACTTTATCCAGATTTTGTACGCCTTTTCCAACAGCCTTGTTGAAGGCATCCACAAACACCGTCGATAATTGTTGCTTACTCACCCAGACTGCAAAAACAAAAGGCAGGCCTGTCATTTCAACCCAAGTTGCTGCCAAATCTATCTTGTATTTGGTTATTCCATTCAATCGAAGCGCACGATCTCCTATTAACAAAGAAGCAGTATCTTTCTCAAAATCCAACAAATCTTGGTCGTCTTTGGTAGCCACATACAATACTTCCTTCTTGAAAAAATCCTCCATCAGTAGCTTACACAACATTACAGAGGTCCTGGATTGGTAATCTAACTTGATTTTTTTCACTTCGTTTATTGGCACATTGCTGTACAAACATACCGAAGCCACCTCACCAACAGCACCAATACAATAGTCGGATACCAAATGGTAGTTGGGAAGATGCAAAAGAGCCGCGACTGGAATGAGTCCAATATCAATTTGGTCATTTTGCAAGGACTTAACCAGATTGGCAGGATAATCAAGGCTGAGCTGGTAAGGAAATGAGGCGTTGCTCAACCCATACAACAAGGGTTTGGTATTCAAATAACTTACTGCACCTATCCTAATTTCCCTTTCCAATGATATTCTTGTAAATTTGCTGCAAGTTACACCAATTGAATTCATCATGGAACTAAGTTCACTCACAGCCATTTCGCCGATAGACGGCAGATACCGTGCACAAGTTGAAGGTCTATCCTCCTATTTTTCAGAATTTGCTCTTATTCAATACCGATTAAGGGTGGAAACAGAATATTTCATTGCTTTATCCAAGCAAAAAATCTTCAAACTAGAGGGCACAAGCAGTAATAAACTGAAAAAATTATTTGAAAATTTCACACCTGAAACTGCACTTGAAATAAAGAACCTTGAGAAGGTAACCAACCACGATGTAAAGGCGCTGGAGTATTTCATGAAAAAAGAATTGGATGCATTGGGGTTGACAGATCTTAAGGAATTTGTGCATTTCGGACTTACTTCCCAAGATGTAAACAACACTTCTGTTCCGTTACTTTGGAAAGAAGCATTGGAAAATGTGTATTATCCGGCACTACTCAACCTTACTATACAGTTAAGACAAATTGCAACTACTTGGGCAAAAATTCCAATGTTGGCAAGAACACATGGTCAGCCTGCTTCTCCAACCAGACTGGGTAAAGAAATTATGGTGTTTGTTGAAAGAATAGAAAACCAAATACACCTCTTAGAACAGATTCCATATTCCTGCAAATTTGGTGGAGCCACTGGCAATCTAAATGCACATGCAGTAGCTTATCCAAAAATCAATTGGGTAGTGTTTGCCAATAAATTCTGTAACGACAGGCTTGGTTTACAGCGTCAACAGTACACTACACAGATTGAACATTACGATTTACTGGCTGCGCATTTTGATGGACTAAAAAGAATCAATACTATTTTAATTGATTTTTGTAGGGACATATGGACTTACATTTCAATGGAATATTTCAGACAAAAGACAAAAGTTGGAGAGATCGGTTCTTCGGCCATGCCTCACAAAGTCAATCCAATTGATTTTGAAAATGCAGAAGGAAACCTCGGCATTGCTAATGCTTTATTTGAACACCTCTCAGCTAAACTACCGGTATCAAGGCTTCAGCGAGACCTGACTGATTCAACAGTATTGAGAAATATTGGAGTACCATTTGCACATACCATCATCTCCATCAATTCTATCAACAAAGGGTTAAGTAAACTGCTTCTCAATGAAGATGCTATCAAGGCTGATTTGGATAAAAACTGGGCGGTGATAGCTGAGGCCATTCAAACGATTTTAAGAAGAGAAAAATATCCTCAGCCTTATGAAGCTTTGAAAGAATTGACAAGAGGTAAAACCTCTATCGACAAACAAGCCATTCACAGCTTCATCAAGAAGCTGAAGGTAAAACCAGCGGTTAAACAGGAATTGTTGAAGATTACACCATTTAATTACACTGGAGTTTAGGGAATTGAAGTTGTGAGTTATGTGTTATGTGTTTGATCTGTTTGTAGCTTGATGTAAAAAATTACAAATTTTTAAACTTAACCCAAAACTCACAACCCACAACTCATTTATGAATCTCTGAGCTGAAATGAAATTCAATTGCAGGATTGTTACCAATTTCAGTATTGAGGAACCACTCACTTTGAGCGAGATAAACAAGATGATTGTCCTTATCCGTAACAATATTTCCAGTTTTAAACCTGGTAAATTCATCCAATTTAGATCGATCATTGGATGTTAACCAACAGGCCTTATAAAATGGAAGTGAATTGAATTGAACTGAAGCGCCATACTCTTGTAACAACCTGTATTGAATCACTTCAAATTGAAGATCACCAACACATCCAATTATTTTTCTATTTCCATTGTGTTGTGTAAAGAGCTGAGCTACACCCTCGTCTGTAAGTTGATTCAACCCTTTTTCCAATTGCTTGGTCTTCATAGGGTCTTTATTAATTACCTCTTTGAATATTTCAGGAGAGAAACTTGGAATGCCAGTATAATAATAATCTTCACCTTCTGTAAGGGTGTCGCCTATTTTGAAATTTCCTGTATCAAATAAACCAATTACATCACCGGCAAATGCCTCTTCAATAACATCTTTATCTCGGGCCAAAAAGCTATACGGGTTACTGAATCGAACATCTTTATCCAAACGTACGTGATGATAAAATTTATTACGTTCAAATCGTCCAGAACAAACCCTTAAGAAAGCAATACGGTCGCGGTGTTTAGGATCTAAATTTGCGTGGATTTTAAAAATAAAGCCACTGAACTTATCTTCCAATACATCAACTAGTCGACTTGTAGTTTCTCTGCTTCTTGGCTCAGGGG
>CAMDFC010000033.1 GCA_945897185.1 Chitinophaga pinensis
AACATCGACAAGGCCCTTAAGAAGTACAAAAAGAAGTATGAGAAGTCAAAAACTCTTTTGCAACTTCGTGCGCGTCAGGCGTTTATAAAACCTTCCATTAAGCGAAGGGGTGAGGTTTTAAAAGCAATCTACAAGTCGAAGCTTGTCAACGGTTTTCTAGACGCTTAGTCTGGGTCGTTTAAAAATATTCTTAAGTAGTCATGAGGTTTTGTAACTTTACGACTACTTTTTTTTATGTCTGAAAGCCAACATCCTGCCATCCAATTGTTTCTCAACCACATCAAGTTTGAGAAAAGGTATTCCCTAAATACCTGGAGGGCATATTCAGACGACCTTACCGTATTCTTCCAATTTCTTAAATCTCAGTTTGATACCGATGATCCTGGTTTGGTAACTACCACGATGATTCGATCATGGATGGCCTCCCTGACTGTGCAAAAAGTGCAGCCCAGGAGCATCAACCGAAAAATATCAACCCTAAAATCTTTTTTTAAGCATTCTTTAATTAATGGTGGGGTTGCTAAGAATCCAGCAAAATCACTCCAGATACTCAAGACACGCAAACGTCTTCCTTCCTATGTTGAGCAAGACCAAATGCAGCAGTTGCTGGAGAGGACGGTATTTCCTGACAGTTTCGAGGGTCGGTTTGAGTATTTGGTGGTTTCCATCTTGTACTTTACGGGTATGCGGGTGAGCGAGTTGGTAAATTTGAAGGAGGGTCATGTGGACCTAAAAAGAGATCAAGTAAAGGTTTTAGGAAAGGGGAATAAGGAAAGGATAATTCCATTGCACAAGGCATTGGGTGCGAACATCAACGCCTATCTAACAGAAAGGACAGCAGCGTTTGAAAATTCGAATTTTCCTCAATTACTCATCACCCATAAGGGTAAACCAGTCACAACCCGACAGGTATACGACATTGTAAAAAAACACCTATCCACCGTCACCACCGCTGAAAAAAAGAGTCCCCATGTGCTTAGACACAGCTTTGCAACACATTTAACCGGAAACGGAGCGGAATTGAATGCGGTAAAAGAGTTACTCGGACATAGTTCTCTTGCTGCTACACAGGTCTATACGCACAACACTATTGAGCGGTTAAGGGATATTCATAAAAAATCCCATCCTAAAGGATGATTTTTGGTTTTTTTTGGCAATCTATTTTTTGAATGAATCCTTATTTTCCTTAACTTAAAGAGTTAGAAAATCAATCCATTACCTAAATTTTTTTTATGACTGTAAATGTTCATTCTGTGCATTTTGACGCAGATACTAAGCTTTTGGAACACATTGATAAGAAGATTGTAAAACTGGCCACACACCATGATAGGATAGTTGCAGTGGATGTCTTTTTGAAATTGGATAACGTAATTCATCAAATCAAGGATAAAATTGCAGAAATCAGGGTACAGATACCCAAGCATGAACTCTTTGTGAAACAAAGCACCAAATCTTTTGAAGAGTCATTTGACATGGCTTTGGATTCCATGCTGATTCAGATTAAAAAAGTAAAAGAAAAGCAACTGGTCTAGTCTGCCTGAAATAGTTAGAAAATTTTTCTTTCAAAATTTTTGCATTTAAAGTTTTCCATTACCTTTGCAGTCCCCTAAAAATGGGGTAGTTCTTTATTTTTTTAACTGTATACTGGTGAGGAAGACAAGCGCACCTAACTAAATAATTAAAGCCAAAGTAGCTCAGTTGGTAGAGCAGCTGATTTGTAATCAGCCGGTCGGGGGTTCGAGTCCCTTCTTTGGCTCTAAGGTTGATTGGAAGGTTAATTCCATTCAGTTTTTAATTATGGGGGCAGGTTCCAGAGCGGCCAAATGGGGCGGACTGTAAATCCGCTGTCTTTCGACTTCAGAGGTTCGAATCCTCTCCTGCCCACATTTTAGCAGATTGGGTTTTGAACTTTTTTATCAGTATACAATGCGGGAGTAGCTCAGTTGGTAGAGCGATAGCCTTCCAAGCTATAGGTCGCGGGTTCGAGCCTCGTCTCCCGCTCAAACGCCGCTACAGCGGTCGTAAGCCGTTGTAGCTCAGGGGTAGAGCACTTCCTTGGTAGGGAAGAGGTCGTGAGTTCGATTCTCACTAACGGCTCATTACCCTTATTGGGAAAAAACTTTTGTTAATAGCTACAAAGTGAATAACTTTGCGGCCGTTTCAATAGGTAAATCAAGTAAAAACAAACAAAAACGGATAACAATGTCTAAAGAGACTTTCAAGCGGGTTAAACCCCACGTAAACATTGGAACCATTGGTCACGTTGACCATGGAAAAACCACGTTGACTGCTGCGATCACTGAGATCCTTTCTAAGAGAGGACTAGCTCAGGCGAAGAAGTATGATGAAATCGATGGTGCCCCAGAAGAGAAAGAAAGAGGTATCACCATCAATACTGCGCACGTTGAGTATGAGACGACTTCTCGTCACTATGCCCACGTTGACTGTCCAGGTCACGCTGACTATGTAAAAAATATGATTACTGGTGCTGCGCAAATGGACGGTGCCATTCTTGTAGTTGCGGCTACAGATGGTCCGATGCCACAAACCAAGGAACACATCCTTCTTGCTCGTCAGGTAGGTGTACCTCGTATTGTTGTTTTCATGAACAAGGTTGACCTTGTTGATGATCCAGAATTGCTTGAACTTGTTGAAATGGAAATTCGCGAAGAATTAACTAAGCGTGGTTTCGATGGAGACAATACTCCAATCATCAAAGGTTCTGCTACAGGTGCTCTTGCAGGCGACGAACAGTGGGTTTCTGCTGTTAATGAGTTGATGGATGCGGTTGATTCATATATCCCACTTCCTCCTCGTCCAGTTGATATGGCCTTCTTGATGTCAGTTGAAGACGTATTCACTATTACTGGTCGTGGTACTGTTGCAACTGGTCGTATTGAGCGTGGTAGAATTAAAGTTGGTGAAGGTGTTGAGATTGTTGGTATGATGGAAGATAAATTGGTATCTACTTGTACTGGTGTTGAAATGTTCCGTAAGTTGCTTGACGAAGGTGAAGCAGGGGATAATGCGGGTATTCTTCTCCGTGGTATTGAAAAAAGCCAAATCCGTCGCGGTATGGTTATTTGCAAGCCAGGTACAATTACTCCACACACTGATTTCAAGGGTGAAGTATACGTATTGAGCAAGGATGAAGGTGGACGTCACACTCCTTTCTTCAACAAATACCGTCCTCAATTCTATTTCCGTACAACGGATGTAACTGGAGAGTGCGAACTTCCAACAGGTACTGAAATGATTATGCCTGGTGATAATACAAGTCTAACCGTTAAGTTGATCCAGCCGATCGCAATGGAAAAAGGTTTGAAGTTTGCGATCCGTGAAGGTGGCCGTACTGTAGGTGCTGGTCAGGTTACCGAGATTCTTAAATAAGCCTTAACGATACAAGCCCAAGGGCTATATCTAAAGCATATAAAACGAAGTACCTGGAGATTCCTCTGGGTACTTTGTTTCTTAAAGAACGGGCATAGTTCAATGGTAGAATAGAGGTCTCCAAAACCTTTGATCTGGGTTCGAATCCTAGTGCCCGTGCGAATGAATGGAATGACTAACTTTACAAGAAGTAGTTAATACTCAAAAACAAAAAATCATGAACAAGATCCAATCATACTTCAAAGACTCGTACGAAGAGTTAATGGAAAAAGTGACTTGGCCAAACTGGCAGCAATTGCAACAATCTACAGTGATCGTTTTGATTGCCACAATGGTAATTACAGCAATCGTTTGGATATTAGATCTTGGCAGTAGCTCTGTCCTTAAATTCATATACTCATTGTTCAAGTAATGGAAGAAATAACAGTACAGCAGGAGACAAAATGGTATGTTCTACGTGTCATCAGTGGCAAAGAGAGAAAAATAAAGGAGTACCTAGATAAGGATATTATTCGTAATGGTTGGGATACTGTAATTAAACAGATTTTCTTGCCTGTTGAAAAAGTATACAAAGTGCAGAACGGGAAAAAGGTAATGCGTGAGCGAAATTTTTATCCGGGTTATGTAATGATAGAGTGCGTTGGGGGTAAGTTACACGATGATATAATTTCTGCTATCAAGAATACAACCAATGTGATACACTTTTTGGGTAAAGAAAATCCAATTGCGTTGAGGAAATCTGAAGTGAACAAGATGCTTGGTAAGATTGATGAAATGAGTGATGCTGGTGGAATGATTATGAGTGAGCCGTTTATTATTGGTGAAACTATTAAAATTGTAGACGGACCATTTAATGATTTTAATGGTGTGATTGAAGAGGTGAATGATGAAAAGAAAAAATTAAAAGTAACAGTAAAAATCTTTGGTAGATCAACTCCAGTAGAACTAAACTACATGCAGGTTGAAAAGATTTAATTGTTGTGATGTTATTACGAAAAAAAGGTAACCATTTGGTTACCCTTTTTTCGTATTTTAAGGTCGCTTACTAATTGTTAAAACCTTCTGTGTTGGTAGGGGTTTCAACTGGTACAGGCATTGCTGCAACTACTTCAGGAACTGCAACTGGTGCTGGAGCAGCTACTTTCTTTTTAGCTACTACTTTTTTCGGGGCTGCTTTTTTTGCTACCACTTTTTTTGGTGCTACTTTTTTAGGAGCTACTTTTTTTGCTACCACTTTTTTTGGTGCTGCTTTCTTTGCTGCTTTTTTAGGTGCTGCTTTCTTTGCTGCTTTTTTAGGAGCTGCTTTCTTTGCTGCTTTTTTAGGAGCTGCTTTCTTTACTGCTTTTTTAGGAGCCGCTTTTTTGACTGGCTTTTTGGTTGATTTCTTTGATGTGGCCATAATGTAAAATTTAATGAGAAGTATAATTATTAAAAACCGATTGGAAATTAGCAATTAAATTCAATTCTTCACAAAACAATTATAAAATATAATCCACAAAATTGGAAATAGGGTCATTTTTTGAATTAGGAGTAGGACAAATTGAATCTTCAAACCCTTATTCAGACTACAACAGGACAAAAAAAAACCATTTGGGATTAAGTTTTTTGAATTTTGTGTATTACCTTTGCACCCCCAACAAAAAGTTCTTTTTTTGAAAGGATTTGGGAGTTTCGGTAAAATGCCGAAACGATATCACCAAAAAAACAATTTTATTATGGCTAAGGAAATTTCTGGCTATGTAAAGTTGCAGGTAAAAGGCGGACAAGCCAATCCTGCACCACCAGTTGGACCTGCATTGGGTTCCAAAGGTGTTAACATCATGGAGTTCTGCAAGCAGTTCAATGCCAGAACACAAGACAAGATAGGTAAAGTTTTACCTGCACTTATTACTGTCTACACAGACAAATCATTCGACTTCGTCATCAAGACACCTCCAGCAGCAGTTCAGTTGCTAGAAGTGAGCAAGCTTCAGAGTGGTTCCAAAGAGCCTAACCGCCAGAAGGTGGGAAAGGTAAGCTGGGAGCAGGTAGAGGCCATTGCAAAAGACAAGATGCCTGATCTCAACTGCTTTACTTTGGAAAGTGCCATGAAAATGGTTGCCGGTACAGCAAGAAGCATGGGTATCAATGTTGAAGGCCAAGCCCCCTGGGGTAATTAATCTATCACAGCTTAAATTTTCATTAAGATGGGAATCACTAAAAAAAGAAAAGCAATAGCCGGTAAGGTAGACGACAAAAAAATCTATTCCCTTATTGAAGCTTCTGGAATGGTAAAAGAAATCAATTGCACAAAATTTGATAGTTCTGTAGATCTTCACATCAGGTTGGGTGTGGATCCTAAAAAAGCAGATCAAGCTGTGCGTGGTACTGTAACTCTTCCACATGGAACTGGTAAGACCAAAAAAGTACTTGTACTTTGTCCTCCTGAAAAGGAAGCCGATGCAAATGCTGCAGGAGCTGATTTTGTTGGTCTGGAAGAATTTATTAAAAAAATTGAAGGTGGTTGGACGGACGTTGATGTTATCATCGCAACCCCTTCGGTAATGCCTAAATTGGGTAAGCTGGGTAAAGTGCTTGGTCCGCGTAACCTCATGCCAAATCCCAAGACTGGAACTGTAACCAATGATGTTGCAGCTGCAATCAAAGATGTAAAGGCCGGTAAGGTAGCGTTCAAAGTAGACAAAGTTGGTATCGTTCACGCATCTATTGGTCGTATCAGTTTCTCTCCGGAGAAGATTTCCGAAAACAGTATGGAGTTGCTTAATGCCATCATCAAGGCAAAGCCTTCAACTGCAAAGGGAACCTACCTCAAAAGTGTTTTTATGGCTAGCACAATGAGTCCAGCTATTGCCATTGACACTAAGGTATTGGCACATTAATAGCGGAACAATTTATTTAAAATTAAACAGCTTAACAATGAATAAGCAAGAAAAAAACGAAGTTATTGAATTACTGAAACAGAAATTTACACAGTATAATAATTTCTATATCACGGATACTGAATCTCTAAGTGTGGCGCAAATAACCAACTTGAGAAGAGTTTGTTTCGATAAGCATGTCGAAATGAGGGTAGCTAAAAATACCTTGATTCGCAAAGCTTTGGAATCTTTAGATGCAAATAAATATGCAGGTGTACTTGATGCTTTGCACAATGTAACGGCTTTGATGTTTTCTGAAAATCCGAAAGAACCAGCTTTGATCATCAGTTCTTTTCGTAAAAAAGACAATAAGCAAAAGCCTGAGTTAAAAGCAGCTTTCATTAACGGGGATGTTTATACAGGAGACAGCAATTTAAAGGCATTGACACAAATCAAGACCAAAAATGAGCTAATTGGTGAAGTCATCGGCTTGTTGCAATCTCCAGTAAAGCGTGTAATTGCTGGTTTATTACAGCACCATGAGAAGCAAGCAGAAGCTGTTGCTGCTGAATAACAATTGTTTAAAACCCAACGCCACTGAGGTCAAAATGTGGCATATTTATAACCATCCGCTGGAGCAATAGCTTTGAAAGCGGTTAAAAACTAAAAAAATGGCAGACGTAAAAGCATTGGCCGAACAACTAGTAGGCTTAACAGTGAAACAAGTACAAGAACTGGCAGATGTATTGAAAGCTGATTATGGAATTGAACCAGCTGCTGCTGCAGTTGTAGTATCAGCAGGTGACGGTGGTGGCGCAGTCGCTGCTGAAGAAAAGACAGCATTTGACGTAATCTTAAAGAGCGGCGGACCTAGCAAGCTTGCTGTTGTTAAGATCGTTAAAGACTTGACTGGCCTTGGACTTAAAGAAGCAAAAGACCTTGTTGATGGCGCTCCTAAGGCAATTAAAGAGGGTGTATCTAAAGCAGAAGCTGAAGATATGGCTGCTAAGCTTAAAGAAGCTGGCGCTGAAGTTGAAGTTAAATAACCAATCTGTTTTGATAGGTAAAAAGCCGGACTTTGGTCCGGCTTTTTTTATGTTCATTATTTCTTCCAAATAACAGCGCCAACTATACTAACAGCCTTTAATCATGATCCAATAAATTTGTCTGATTCACTGAATTATCTTAACTTCGCAATCCCTAAATTGGGCTTAATTCAATTTTTGTACACCCGCAATACCGTAACTGACTGATTTTCAATTTATTGAAAATCTTGTTTGGTAGTGGGACTTCATTGTTTTAGGATACATACACTTTAAAAAGAACATCATTCTATGTCTTCAGCAAAAGTGGCTACTAACAGAGTACATTTTGGTAAGGTAAAGCACCTGGCGGAAACTCCAGATCTTTTAGAAATCCAGATTCAGTCGTTTAAGGATTATTTTCAGTTGGAAACTACCCCAGACAAGCGTAACAACGAAGGTCTGTTCAAGGTTTTTAAGGAAAATTTTCCCATCAATGACACGAGGAACATCTTCATGTTGGAATTCCTTGATTATTTTATAGATCCGCCCCGTTATACCATTGAAGAGTGTATGGAGCGCGGTCTTACTTATGCAGTTCCGTTAAAAGCAAAACTGCGTTTAAGTTGTAATGATGAAGAGCACGTTGACTTCCAAACTATTGTGCAAGATGTGTTTTTGGGAAATATTCCTTACATGACACCACGAGGTACCTTTGTTATCAATGGTGCGGAAAGGGTAGTCGTTTCTCAATTGCATCGTTCACCTGGTGTATTCTTTGGTCAGTCTTTACATCCGAATGGGACAAGGATTTATTCCGCACGTGTAATCCCTTTCAAAGGTGCATGGATGGAATTTGCCACAGACATCAACAACGTGATGTATGCTTACATCGATCGTAAAAAGAAGTTTCCTGTAACTACACTACTTCGTTCAATTGGTTTTGAAACTGATAAAGATATTCTTGAGTTGTTTGGCATGGCAGATGAGGTGAAGGCGGATAAGAAATCACTTTCCCCACTTGTTGGTAAGCGTCTTGCAGCAAGGGTATTGAAGACATGGGTAGAAGATTTCGTTGACGAAGATTCAGGTGAGGTTGTTTCATTGGAAAGAAATGAAGTGGTGTTGGAGCGTGATAAAGTGTTGAATGAAAAAGATCTTGATGCAATTCTTGAGACAGGCGTAAAAAGTGTTTTCATCCAGAAAGAAGAGGTGAGTGGAGATTATGCCATCATTTACAATACTTTGAACAAGGATACTTCTAATTCAGAATTAGAGGCTGTTCAACATATCTATAAGCAATTGAGAGGTGCTGATGCGCCAGATAATGAAACGGCACGTGGGATAATTGATAAATTATTTTTCAGCGATAAGCGTTATGATTTAGGTGAAGTTGGTCGTTACAAGATCAATAAAAAATTGAACCTGAATTACGGGCTTACCCAAAAAACATTGACAAAAGAAGACATCATTGAGATTATCAAATATCTTGTTCGCTTAACCAACGGTAAAGCGGAGATTGATGATATTGATCACTTAAGCAACAGACGTGTTCGTACTGTTGGTGAGCAACTGTATGCGCAATTTGGCGTAGGTCTTGCTAGGATGGCTAGAACCATACGTGAGCGTATGAACGTGCGTGACAACGAGGTGTTTACACCAGTTGATCTTATTAATGCGCGTACACTATCTTCTGTTATTAATTCTTTCTTTGGTACATCACAGCTTTCACAGTTCTTGGATCAAACCAATCCTTTGAGTGAGATCACGCATAAGCGTCGTATCTCCGCTCTTGGTCCCGGTGGATTAAGTAGAGAGCGTGCTGGTTTTGAGGTACGTGACGTTCACTATTCACACTATGGTCGTCTTTGCACTATTGAAACCCCAGAAGGTCCGAATATTGGTTTGATATCTACGCTCTGCGTGCATGCCAAGATCAATGATATGGGCTTTATTGAAACTCCTTATAGAAAAGTAAACAATGGTAAAGTAGAAGTTAAAAAGCTTACATACCTAAGTGCGGAAGAAGAGGATACAGCGAAGGTTGCACAGGCCAACGTACCCTTGACTGATAAAGGTGAATTTGCTGAAGATAAGGTGAAGGCTAGACAAACTGGCGACTTCCCAATTCTTGAGCCGAACGAAGTGGAATACATGGACGTAGCCCCTAATCAGATTGTGGGTCTAAGTGCCTCTTTAATTCCTTTCCTTGAACATGATGATGCCAACCGTGCTTTGATGGGATCAAACATGCAACGTCAGGCTGTTCCTTTGATCAAACCGCAGGCTCCAATTGTAGGAACGGGACTTGAAGCAAAGGCTGCCCGTGATGCACGTATCCAAATGCATGCAGAGGGTGAAGGTGTTGTAGAGTTTGTAGATGCAAACGAAATTCATGTTCGTTATGAGCGTGACGAGGCGCAAAAACTTGTGAGCTTTGAAGATGATTTGAAAATATACCGATTAACCAAGTTTATCAAAACAAACCAGGAAACTTCAATCACACTTCGCCCAGCTGTTGCAAAAGGACAGCGTGTAAAGATGGGTGATTTCCTAACAGAAGGGTATGCGGTTAAAAATGGTGAGCTCGCATTGGGTCGTAACTTGAAAGTGGCATTCATGCCATGGAAAGGCTACAACTTTGAGGATGCGATTGTAATCAATGAAAAGGTAGTAAGCGAAGATTTATTTACTTCAATTCACATTTCTGAATTTGAACTTGAGGTACGTGATACTAAATTGGGAGAAGAAGAATTGACTCCAGATATTCCAAACGTTTCTGAAGAAGCTACCAAAGACCTCGACCAATACGGTATTATCCGAATAGGTGCTCAGGTTAAGGAAGGTGATATCATCATTGGTAAGATCACACCAAAAGGTGAGAGTGATCCTACTCCTGAAGAGAAGTTGTTGAGGGCCATATTTGGAGACAAAGCCGGGGATGCCAAAGATGCTTCTTTGAAAGCACCAAGTGGAACTGAAGGTGTGGTAATTGGAAAGAAACTTTTCCAAAGGGCTAAGAAAGACAAGAACTCCAAGGCCAAAGAAAAAGCGGCTATTGAAAAGCTTGAAGCTGTTCATACGCAGAATGAAAAAGACATCCTCGAACTGCTTGTAGGTAAACTTCAAATTTTATTGAAGGATAAATCTTCATCTGGTGTTTCCAACAATTTTGGTGAAATGATCATTGGGAAAGGTGCCAAGTTCAACCCGAAAGCATTGGCAACTATCGATTATCAAAATGTAAATCCTTTGGGATGGACAAGTGATGAGAAGATTGATAATTCAATCAACACTTTGTTGCACAACTACAATATCAAATACAACGAAGAGTTGGGCCGATACAAGCGTGAGAAATTTAATATTTCTATTGGTGATGAATTACCAGCAGGTGTATTGAAATTGGCCAAAGTTTATCTTGCCGTTAAGCGTAAGTTGAAAGTGGGAGATAAAATGGCAGGTCGTCACGGAAACAAAGGTATTGTTGCCAAGATAGTAAGAGCAGAAGATATGCCTTTCCTTGAAGATGGAACCCCTGTGGATATTGTTTTGAATCCATTGGGTGTACCTTCTCGTATGAACCTCGGACAGATTTATGAAACCATCTTGGGCTGGGCCGGTGAAAAATTGGGATTGCGTTTTTCTACACCAATTTTTGATGGAGCTACTGTTGATGAAATCAAAGAATTGATTGATAAAGCAGAATTACCAAGTTTTGGTCACACTTATCTTTTTGACGGTGAAACTGGAGAGCGTTTCCACCAAAAGGCAACTGTAGGTATTATCTACATGCTGAAGTTGCACCACATGGTAGACGATAAGATGCACGCACGTTCAATTGGACCATATTCATTGATTACACAGCAACCATTGGGCGGTAAAGCACAGTTTGGTGGTCAACGTTTCGGTGAGATGGAGGTTTGGGCACTAGAGGCTTATGGAGCTTCTAACATACTTCAAGAGTTACTTACACTCAAGTCTGATGATATCATTGGAAGAGCCAAGACTTATGAAGCTATCGTTAAGGGTGACAACGTTCCACGTGCTGGAATACCAGAGTCATTCAATGTATTGGTACATGAATTGAGGGGACTTGGATTGGAACTCAAGTTTGAGAACTAAAACACCAACTCATTAAAATACAAGCCATCCCTTATACGGGTGGCTTTTTTTATGAATATATTAGTAGTATCGAAAGGCATAATTCAATATCTTGATTAGGATTGAAATGACTTATGAATGAGTTTTCCTTTTCCCGGTTTGAAACTGTCAGTTTTTTGGATTTGAATCCACAGCTCTTGTTTTCAGAAAGGACAGATACTAAGTTTCTATTTCATTATACTGGCCTTGAAGAGCTATTGGCTTCTATTGGGGATGATTATGCTGTGATGGAAAACAAGGGTGTCGTTCTGCAGGACTATACAACACACTATTTTGATACACCTGATCTTGCTTTCTATTTATCGCACCATAATCAGCATGGGAATAGAAAAAAAATGCGTATCAGAAACTACAGTGATGGTAGTTCGTTTTTTGAAATAAAAGAGAAGACGAACAAGGGGATAACATTGAAGCAAAGAACATTGTCTTCGGTTCCACTTGTCTCAGGTTTGGAGCATCAAATTGAAGTGCGCTATCAAAGAATAACTTTTTACTCAAAATCGTTTAATGAAAAACTGACGCTTGACATTGAACTTAGTTTCAAAAAAGGAGATCTTGAACTATGGTGTGACGAATTTATTGTAGCGGAATCCAAACGTGTTAATGGCCAATATTCTCCATTTTTGAAACTGATGCGCGATAAACGGATTTCTAAAAGTTCATTTAGTAAGTATTGTTATGGTATGGCAATTCTTACACCTGGGCTAAAAATGAATAATTTCAAATACATGATTCAAAAAACACATAAATTAAAAAATGATTATGCAGTTTCTACAACTAATTGGTAATTGGACTTGGGAAGAAGTTAATCCTGTTTTTATTGGTAAACTAACCATCGATTTGGTTTCTGTCTTCATATTGTCCAAATTTATATACCTTAAAAAACATTTCAGGACAGACTTGTTTCTTACTTTTTTCTCCTTCAATGTAATTGTGTTTTTCATCAGCTATTTATTGAATAGGGTTGATATGAGCACTGGAGCAGCATTTGGGTTATTTGCAATTTTCTCCATGTTGCGTTACAGAACAGAGGGTATCTCTGCAGTTGACATGACCTATCTCTTTTTATGTATTGCACTTGGATTGATTTTGGCTGTGAGTACGGGAAGTTTTTTTGAACATCTTTTTCTTTCTGGATTTATTTTGGGGATGACCTATTTGCTAGAGTATGGTTTTGTAGCTAGAAAAAAGTGTAAAATTTCTATTGTTTTTGAAAAGCCTGAACTTGTGCATCCCAATAAAAAAGCGGAGCTGATTTCGGAATTGCAAAATCGAACTGGACTAAAGATCTTTCAAGTAGAAGTTGGTGATATAGATTATTTAAAAGATTCAGTTATTTTACAAGTCCATTATGAAGAAGCTTAGTACAGTACTCATATTTATTTTTTTAAGCATTTCAACCAAAGTGTATTCTCAGGCAACCAAATCTGACCCGGTGGACAGTCAGGGTTGGTTTAGCGCAGGCATTGATCTTAATTTACCTAAAAAGTGGAAAGCCGAAATTGAATATCAAGCAAGAACGTTCAACGATTTTAAGAGCTTTAATGGATCTTTCTACTCAATTGGTGTAGAAAAGGAATTGGCCTCTTCTTTTTCATTGCTTGCAGAATATCGACTTTCAAAAGTATTAAAAGGGACATACAACCGTATCAGCGCTGGGTTTGTTCTTAATAAAAAACTCGAGACTGTTAAATTTGATCTAAGGGTTTTATATCAAAATCAAGTGCAGGATTTTGACGATCCAACTAAGGAAATAGATAGGGATAATTTTGTCAGGACAAGGCTTAGGATGAAAAAAGAGCTATCTGAAAAAGTTGATATGATAATTGCTTTTGAACCAATTTACCAGGTTCAACAGGGAGTAAAAATTGACAATTACCGCATTCAAGGTGGGTTAAGGTATAACTTTACAAAAAAGTCATCAGTTGATGTGTTCTACATTAACAGGCCTGATTATGGGAAATCGTATAAAAGAGTTTACCATATTTTGGGCTTATCTTTTAAACAAGAAATTAAATTCTAACAAGGGCTTTAAGTAAAAATTCTAGTTACTAAATAGATCAGGGCTGCAAGCAATGCACTCACGGGGATCGTTAGTATCCAGGCCACTAGCAAAGAAGACGTTACACCCCATCTAACTGCGCTTAATCGTTTAGTTGCTCCTACTCCAATGATTGATCCTGTTATTGTATGTGTTGTAGAAACGGGTATTCCCATTTGCCCAGTAAAAAACAAAGTAAAGGCACCAGCTGTTTCCGCCGCAACACCTTCTAAAGGAGTAACCTTGGTGATTTTGGTACCCATTGTTTTTACAATCTTCCATCCTCCGCTCATTGTTCCCAATCCAATTGCTAAATAACATGAAAGCGGTACCCAATTGGGCAATTGACTAAATTCTTGTATTTGACCACTTGCAATCAATGCAGCACCAATGATTCCCATTACTTTCTGGGCATCATTACCACCATGTCCAATACTGAACGCTGCTGAGCTAAAGAGCTGCAACTTCTTAAACATGCTCGAAACACTTCGAGCAGTTGGAGTTTTGATTTTTTCAACATAAATATATACAAAGATAAAAAGTAAAGATGTGAAAATTATTCCCCACACAATTTGATAGTTTTCAGACTTTTTGATGTCTTTGATGAAGGCTTTTTTTATATCAAACTTTTGAATCTTTGCTTTAATGGAAGGTATATTTTCTGGCTTTATGGGATAGATTTGATTTATAGCATTTATGGTACTATCTAGTGATATTTGCTTTGCTATGTACAATTTTAAAGGGCCTTTGTATTTTTCTGTTTCTACTTTAGCAACATCATATTCTTTTTTGAAATCTGGATTATCAACTGAAAGTGCTTCTATAACTAAATAATTATCAGCATTTCGAACATCGTCTTTCAATTTACTAATTTCTATGTCTTTTAATAATCCGCTGTTGTAAGCAAAATTAGCAATAGAATCTTCTCCGATTTCATCAAAAAGCATCAAATGTGGTATCATTTGATCATATATTAGTTTGGCAGAAGCTAGCTTTTTTGAATTTTCTTCATGTGATTTTTTTATATCACTATTTTTGTCTTCGTTTGATAGTTTCTGCAAGGATGCAGCATGGTCTACTTCATATTTGTCTAACTTGATGAATTTTTTGAAATTTTCATCCATCTTTTTTTCTTCAAAGTAGTCAAAAATAAATACCGTGAAAATAGTGGATACTACGATTATTGCAATTCTTAGCCATATATTACGCATTGTTGTAACAATGGAGATAAAGATTGCAATAAACATACCAATTAAAGGTGCAAAAAATATAAAGAGGATGGTATTGATGATTGAGCTACTTGCAACAATTGTTTTCCATGGAACAAAAATTCCGTTGGTGGTCATCGCATGACAAATTGCGGCACCTGCAAAACCGCCAATTAATGTGTGTGATGAGGAAGAGGGGATTCCATACCACCAAGTGAGTAAATTCCAAAAGATCGCAGCAAGAAGTCCAGATAAAATAACTGGTAAAGTTATAAATTCTTTGAAAACAGTCTTACTAATGGTATTTGCAACAGCATGGTCTTTAAATATAAAGAACGCAACCATGTTAAAAAACGCAGCCCAGATTACTGCTTGAAATGGAGTAAGGACTTTTGTCGACACTACAGTAGCAATTGAATTTGCTGCATCGTGAAATCCATTGATGTAGTCAAATACAAGCGCTAGTATGATGATGACAATCAAAAGGGTCATGTGTATTAATTCTTAGAGAGGGTTATGCATATTTAATGATAATCGATTCAATTACATTTGCTGCATCCTCACACTTGTCAGTTGCAATTTCAAGTACTTGGTAAATCTCCTTTTTTTTAATAACTTCTTTGAAATCATTTTCGTTATTGAAAAGCATTTCTATACTCATGTCAAATATATCATCTGCTTGATTTTCTATACTGTTAATCTTAATTAAAGCCTCGGTCATCTCCCTTAAATTCTTCATATCTCTTAAACCGTGGACCGCTTTTTTAATCTCAACGCAACCCTGCACAATCAATTCTGTCATTTTGTGAATGCCAGTGTCATTGGGGTTAATTTTATAAAAGTTTATTTTTTTTGCTGAAGCATAAATGTAATCTGCTATGTCGTCTAAAGAAGAGGCTAGCTGGTGAATATCTTCTCTGTCAAAAGGGGTAATAAAATTTCTTCCTAATTCTGTAAAAATAGTGTGGGTGGCATCATCATTTTTATGTTCCATGTTTTCTATATGAGCCAAAATTGTGGCTCTTTTGTCTTCATCAGTCTCATATACCATTTCCTGTAAAGTAAGTCCCATTTTGTGGACAGTATCAGCAACATTTTCAAAAAGTGTGTAAAATATCCTGTCTTTTGGTAGAAAGATTTTAAAAAATGAATTGGATGCCATGGGTTGTGTTTTTAATATTTTGAATTCTTTTGATAGTATAACGGAGTTAGAATTATTTTTTGCTTTTAATCGATTGGTGTATTAAATTCTTAAAAAAATAGATCTAGGGTTTTATTTTGATTAAACTGAAGCAAAAGTTGGTTATTCTATTGTTTCGAGAATAATTGGATATCCAATATCCCCACTTAAATTCAATTAAACAACTTCTGTATATTACTAAATTATTAAACGATTCATGCTAATGCATTCCTTGTATACCACGGAGTTTTTATATGGTGTGAGATTTTAGAATGATTTTATGTTTCCCGGGTCTTTTTATTCCTTTTAAGAGCTGAGCAACTTTTGATCCTTTTTTGTCTATAATATCTATTTGTACCTCCCCTTACTTATTTATTTCGTAAGTCAATTTTGATCCAGTGCTAACCGGATTAGGGTAAAGTCTAAATTCCTCCGATAAGGTGTTATTTGGTTGGTTAAGTAGTGAAGTGACAATGGAATTGCTCAGTGCCGCTGGTGTTTCGTTGAATTTAGGTTTTAGATGAGTCCATCATCTTGCAAAACTTCATTTTCGTAAACTTCGCAATAAAAGACTGGAGCATCGAGGTTGCACAATAGAACTGTTCCATTTTCAGGTATTAAATTGTTATTTATCAAACAATCCTTGTATGCGTAAAAAATACACATTAAAAGTAGGTCATTTTATTTCCAAACCTTGGAGAGCTTGTAGAAGAAAAAGAAATGAATCAAAGCAAGGAATTCAAAAATAAAGATGTACCATGGCCAGTCACCAATAATTAAAGGGTTATCTACTATAGGAGGACTAGCCAGGTACATGTAATTTGAACCAGATAGCCAGTTGAAAAAGCCTACAGACAGCGCAGCAATTTGTGTGAGTAGAAAAATTTTGGCCCAAGAATTATCTTCAGGCTTGAACTTGCAGTGAACAATTAAGTATACGCAAGTCAATATTAGTCCTCCATGTCCAATAAAATAAGTATAAAAGAAAAAGCCTTGTGTGCCTTGATCAAATTCAGGAGTTAGTAGCGAATGGATTCCTCCTGTTAGTCCCCAATAGTAAACCAAATGCGCGAGTAGTGAATTAAACCTAAATAACACGATTATTGACATAATGACTGATAATCCACACAAATGAAGCGGTAGGTTATCCTTGAGGTTCCAAACACCTATATAATTCGCGTAAGCATTTTCAAAAACCAAATTAGAAAGTAAAATTGCACCTAATATTTTTGGATAATTTTTACTTCTTGCCCATGTGAAATATTTTGGTAATGATATTAGTAAAGTAATAACAAGAACAACTAACACTATACATGTCCACCAAGTTGAAGAAAATGTTTCCATTACAGTATGTCGGTTCATGGTTGGTTGGATCTTAACTAAATATACTAAAAAGTAATTTGTTGAACCTTGTCTAAAATAGGTTTCGTCTATTTAGAAATATAGTTCAAATGAGTTCACCTTTTTCTAAGCGTAGGAAATTTTCAATATTTCTGGGAATTTCTTCTTCGTAATGGCTAATATAAATCATTGTAACGGGTTGTATTTTACAAATTTCGTTTATGAGGTGATTGAATTTGTTTGTTTGATGTTCGTCAAGCCCCTGGCAGGGTTCATCCAAAATCAGAAGTAGGGGGGATTTTACCAATGCCCTGCTTAACATTACGGCTCTTTGTTCTCCAAGTGATAAATTAAATAGTCGTTTCCCTTTGAATTTCTCAATACTTAAATACGACATCCATTTAGAGACTAGCTCTAAGTCGTTTGTACTTGGCTTTTTGAATAGCCCAATGGTATCATAAAGGCCTGAAGCCACTACATCTTCTACCAGGGCACCTTTATCAAAACAGAGGTGTATTTCGGGTGAAACATGTCCAATTTTTTTCTTGATATCCCAGATGCTTTCACCTGAACCTTTTTTTTTGTCGAATAACCAAATGTGATTTGCAAATGCTTGAGGGTTGTCGCCTGTAATTAAACTAAGTAAAGTGGATTTTCCTGATCCGTTTGGTCCGGATAAACACCATTTTTCTCCCTGTCTTATTTTCCAGTCGATATTTTTGAGGATGTGTTTGTTGTTGTATTGGATGTTTATTTTTTGCATCCGGACTGCAAATTCAAAGTCGGCTTCTTGTGGGGTATATATCTCTTTAATACCTACTTTATGCTTATGTGTTAAATCTTCGGGTGTATATTTATTTTTACTTAGTATATTTTGTTTTTCGCCTGAATCTAGTATTCTTCCTTCTTTCAATAAGGCAATATGAGTAATGCATTCTGGTATGTCTTTCTCAGAACAAATTAGAATTATTTTTTTTCCATCTTTAGCAATTTTATTTAGCGCTTCTTTTAAAATTTCACGTCCGTTGTTGTCTAGACCAACAAATGGATTATCCAAGATAATTAGATCTGGATTTTTCAACATTTCGTTGATGAGTTGAAGCCTCTTGTTTTCTCCATTAGACAGTTGGATCATAGGCTTAGATAGCAAATCTTTTATACCAAAATAATTTATCCAGTAATCTAGTTTTTGGTCATTATGATTGCAAAGTATTTCTGCTACTGTTAATGTATCTTCTGCATCAGCCGAATTAAATCTTTGTTGATGGTAAAATTGTTCAATATTTTGCTTGTTCTTGAATTTGTGGTGTTGTTCAATTAATGCAAGATGGATGTTTCCGGTTGGTGAAAATTTTATTTCACCATGATAAAATATTTTATTGGCTAGTGCATGCGCAAGTGTGGTTTTCCCTGATCCGTTTGATCCAACAATGGCCCATTGTTCATTTTCTCCAATTGAGCATGTAATACCGTCTAGTATTTTTTTATTATTTAGCGTAACCGAAACATCTTTAACTTGGATAAGCATTCTGATCTGAGTAGTTGTTTGAAAAAACCAATAGGACATGCCTGGTGTCAATAGCAACTTCTTCAATTAAGCTGAGGCCCGACTGCTTTGCGTATTCAACATAAGTGTCTGTTTCCACAGGGATGTCACATGTTTGAAGGTGCAACACAATTGCATCTTTTTCTTCGGGTAACAGAGTATGCCAATCTTGATAAATCCACTCTGCATAGCTGTTTTTATATTCATCCGTACTTTGACCGGGAAGTCTTTTTATATCTATAAGTATAAATAAGCCATTTTTTTCTAAGCGTTGAGCACAATCTTTTATGAATACATTTTTATCTTCATCCTTCAAGTGATGGACAGCAAAACTACTATAAAGAAGGTTGTAAGTATTCGACTCGGTTTTAATTAAGTCTTCCATTTTGCCAACCTGAAATTCTAGTTTGGCGTTTGTTTTTTGTAAGTGTTGTTTTGCCAAATCGATGGCTTGGTTTGATAGGTCGTACCCAGTGTAGGATTGTATATTTAAAGAGGCTAGTTGATTGGCTATTTGATGTGCGTCTCCACATCCTATATCAAGTATTTTTATTGGGTGATTATTTGCAAATTCTTTGAGGTGCTTTTGAGATAATAATCCCAATTCTTCGTGCTTCATGTAGTTCGCCAAAATAATTTTTTGGTAAATCTCCCAATTGCGAATGAAAATTTGCGTAGGGTCTGATACAATAGACATGATTCGAAGTGATTTGAATTCGGGTGAAGAAATGATTTATAAAAACCATGCCTATGTTAAGACATTGTTTTCATTAATTCATCAATATGTGTTTTGTGATTATTGCTTACACTTACCACTGGTAGCCTAAATGATTCTTTTATGGTATTTAATTTACTTAGGTAATATTTTACACCACTGGGACTACCCTCAGCGAATATGGATTGAATTACTGGTAACATTTTTTCATGTATTATCCGTGCTTCAGCAAAATTCCCATCTAAACAAAGTGAAACCATTTTTGAAGAGAAAGCAGGGTAGGCATTGGCAATTACTGATATTACACCAATTGAACCGCAGGCAATCAGCGGTAATGTTATTCCATCATCTCCACTAATTACTTCAAACCCATTTGGTTTATCTTTTATGATCTGCATAATTTGCTCCATGTTTCCAGAAGCTTCTTTTGTGGCAATAATGTTTTTACAATTTTTTGCAATTCGCAAGGTAGTATCGGCTGTAACATTCATTCCAGTCCTTCCGGGAACATTGTACATGATAATGGGTAGGGGAGAAGCTTCACTTAGCGATTTATAATGCTGAAAGATTCCTTCTTGGGTTGGTTTGTTGTAATATGGACTTACAGAAAGAATGGCACTGTATCCACTTAGATCAAAAGTTAAAAAATCTTTGATGATTGCCCTTGTATCATTCCCACCAATTCCTGCAACTAATTTTAATCTTTTATTGTTGAATTCATTAACCAGTGAGAATACCGTTTGTTTTTCACTTTTATCCAAGGTCGAATTTTCACCTGTCGTTCCGAGGACAACTAAATAGTTAACATTACCATCAATGAGGTGTTCAACTAAATTCTTTAAACCATCTTTATCTAGTTCACCATTTTCTAAAAATGGGGTAACAATTGCTACGCCGGTTCCCTTGAAATCGTGGTTGTTCATTTTATAAATAATAAGCGTTAAGAAACCTTTGTGGATTGTTCTTCCCATCTACCCATACTTGAGAATTTGTCTATTCTTTGGTCTATTCGAAGTTCAGGGTCTATGGTTTTTAATTCTTCTATTGTGCTGATTATTTGTTTTTTGAGTAATTCAGCTGCTTCGTTGTGGTTCCAGTGTGCACCACCGAGAGGCTCAGGTATTACCCCATCTACCAATCCAAAACCAAGCATATGGTCTGAAGTAAGCTTTAATTCGTCAGCAGCTTTTTCTTTGTGGTCCCAGCTACGCCATAAAATTGAGCTGCAGCTTTCAGGGGATATTACTGTGTACCAGGTATTTGCCATCATATATACACGATCACCAACACCAATACCCATTGCGCCACCACTTGCGCCTTCTCCAATAATGATGCAAATAACAGGAACTTTGAGCCTGAGCATTTCAATGATATTTTTTGCGATGGCTTCTCCTTGTCCTCTTTCTTCTGCTTCAATTCCCGGATAGGCACCTGGAGTATCAACCAGTGTTATGACTGGCTTATTGAATTTTTCTGCAAGTTTCATGAGTCGAAGTGCTTTTCTGTAGCCTTCAGGATTTGCCATACCAAAGTTTCTTAGCTGCCTCATTTTGGTATTAGCCCCCTTTTGTTGGCCCAGTATCATAACTGTTTGTCCATCTATCTTACCAAAGCCTCCAACAATAGCTTTATCGTCTTTAAAGCTTCTGTCTCCATGTAGTTCTACAAAATCTGTGCAAATTTTCTCAATGTATTCAAGCGTGTAGGGCCTGTCCGGGTGCCTGCTTAATTGCACCTTTTGCCAAGGAGTGAGGTTCTGGTGTATCTCTTTCTTTTTGTCTTCAATTTTTTCGTACAATTGTTTGATGGATTCTGACAGATCTATTTTATTTTTTTCGGCAGTTTTTTTTAACTGCTCAATTTGGTCGAACAAATCCTTGATTGGTTTTTCGAAATCCAAAAACTGTCTTGTTTGGGTCTCAGCCATATATATAAGTTAGATTTCAGCGCGCTTAAAGGTAGGAAAAAATCAATCCAACATAAAGTCTTCTATCATTCCATTGAAAATCAGTTGTTTAGTTATATTTATTCGCATGTAAAAATTTGTTAAAAAAAATTTGCGGTTTTAAAATAAAGTGTATAGTTTTACGTATCCTATGTAGAGTAATCTATAAGTCCTACATCCAATTCTTCTGATTTACCGACAATCCTCCAATTCTTACGATTTACTGAGTAACCTACCAATTCCTTTGATGAACTGTTTAAAATTCAAATTTTTAAATCAGTTTAAATATTATCTATGTTACACAGTCGCTCCTTTCGTGTCGTTGGTATGCTATTTGCAGCCGCAACTATTTTCAGTTCATGTCAGAAAGATCTAGACATTCAGTCAGCCGACATTGATCAGCTCCGTGTTCGTGGAGCAAACGGTGGCAACCTAAGCAGTCTTGCAGCAGTTGGTCG
>CAMDFC010000034.1 GCA_945897185.1 Chitinophaga pinensis
AGGCACGTTATCAAATTTGGTACAACCATTGTCGTTTATTTTGTGGGCACCTATCATCTTGGAAAACTAGAGGACAAATGGATGTCGCAAGTATGGCATTTTATCCACGTAAGTCTGCTTTGTGCCATTACAGCAATTGGTCTTTACGATTGGGCTTTTGGTATGGTAGGGACTAAAACCAAAGAGCTGGCTGCTACTATGCAGGAATTTTTGATATCTCCAGTACTTTATGTTGCTATGGGAATTCTCAACAAAAGGTTGAGTGATAAGCAATAGTAGAGCTATATTAATTGTTGGATATTTCTGCTAATTATTTCCTTATTACATCCGTATTAAATTTTAACATTTCTTAGGTATATCCATATTAAGAACCTAGATTTAACATGGATACCCAACTAACACACTTTTACAATGAAAACAGTAAAAAACAGCCTTAGTCTCAGCAATTTATTTCTCACTTTGATGATGGCAAGCATGACCACATTAATGTTTTCTTCATGCACCAAAGACAATATCCCTACAGAAAAATTCGAACAAACACTAGACATTACTGGACTTCAACTTCCAAAACTTTGTCCAGTGCCAGGTCAATACTTAGTAACCAGCGGAAAACTTACTGTTAAAAATGAAGCAAGAGTCAAACAGGACGGAATGCTAATCATCAAAGGATCAATCAAATCAAACGATTTGAAATTGGTTGACAATGATGGAGTGCAGTATCAATCTAAGGAAGTAATTTCTTGGAATGCAAAGGTTATAGCGATTGGCGATCTAGAATCTGCTTCATTTAAGGTAAAATTCACCTTGAAATCAATGGACCAAAAATTGATTAAACTTGAGCTAAGGGTTAAGTTTAACCCAAATGTTCCGAATTCATTTGAAGTTGAAAAAGCTGAACTTGAAGGATCAAATGTTCCATGTTTGATTGACGGACTTAATTAATTTTTTTTAAGCGATTTGCAAATCTGTATTTAGCGCTATTAAAAACTCCTAAATGGGTATCTGGGGTTTTTAATGGCGCTAAATTATTTTAAGAGAGGAGTCTATAAATGGTAGTCCCGCCCAGAATCCCCACCTCCGGTGGGCAGGTTTGCTTGTCTACCGAAAATAGACAGGCCTGCCCACCTGCGGTGGGGAACTTGCATCTAAAGTTTAGGAAATAGCGTTCTTTTGTCTTGTTATTGCTTTAATTATTGTTAACTTTTCTTTTAATAAAAGCGTATGAAAAAATATTCAATCTTATTTATTTTATTACTTTCTTTTTTGTTCTCAAATGCACAAGACACTACAAAAACAAAACTGATTTACAATCCAAAGAAACCTGTAGTTGAAGTAGAAGCTACTTGTGGAACTTGTATGTATAAAATGAAAGGTGATGGTTGTCATTTAGCGATTAAACTAAATGGTAAAAACTATTTTGTAGATGGAACTGGTATTGACGAACATGGAGACGCTCATGATTCAGAAGGATTTTGTAATGCAATTAGCAAGGCAAAAGTTCAAGGGACTATAGTTAAGGATAGGTTTAAAGTCACCTATTTTGAGTTAATAAAAAAGTAGATTTAGATCGTCTGCTACCTGAAATTTTTTAAAATAATTATTTAAGAGTGAAGGGTATTTCAACTTTACGCTTTTCCCATGCTACAGAAATTTTTCCAGAGGAGTTGTTGTCCTTTGGTACTTACTTATTGTAAGAAACCAGTCAAATTTATGAAGGTTCTGAAAATCATAACCTTATGATGGTAGTCCCGCCCAGAATCGAACTGGGATCTAATGTTTAGGAAACATCTATTCTATCCGTTGAACTACGGGACCAGCTTATACTTGATAAGCAGGCAGCAAATTTACTCATTAAATCAGTTTGTAAGAAGTGTTGAGCAAAGAAGTTTGTAGAATTATTCGTGCTAAACAGATTTTTTGATTTTGACCAGGTCAATTCTGGTGTTGGTAACTTCTAAAATCTCAAATTCGTAATTCCCAATCACAATCTTTTGCTTCACCTTGGGAATACCCTCGTTGTATTGAATAATATAGCCAGATAGGGTTTCTGAGTCGTTTAAGGTCCATCCTAGTGCATATTTTTCATTGAGGTAGTCCATTTCCAATCTACCTGAAAATTCATATTCATCCTTCCCCAATTCCCTTTCATATAATTCCTCAATATCGTATTCATCTTTAATTTCCCCAAATAGCTCTTCCAGCAAATCTTCCATGGTAATAATGCCTGAGGTGCCACCAAACTCGTCCACTACCCATGCCATGCTCTTTCTTTCTTTGAGTAACATATTCATGAGGTCTGTGGCAGTCATGGTTTCTGGAACTGCAGCAATTGGCAACATAATCGATTTTATACTTACTGGATTTTTAAACAATGAAATCTGATGTACATACCCTACAATGGCATCTATATTTTTATCATACACCACCAGTTTACTCAAATTGGTTTCTATGAACCTTTGTGTTAATGTGGCAATGGATTCATGCAGACTAATGGCTTCGATTTCTTTTCTAGGAACGAAACATTGCCTGATTTTTACGTAAGGCAAGGTTAGTGCTGCCTCAAACAATTCTTTGTTTAATTCTTGTTCTGACGATCGTTCGTCTTTTTGCTGAATGAATTGTTCCAACTCAAGTCGGGTGAAATTATTTCTGTTTTTTTTCACGCGAACATTAAGGATGTTTTTTAAAATCCATTCAGACAACCCGAAAAAATAATGGGCGATGGGGTAAAATATGCGGTAAAAAAACGACAAAACTGGCGCTAGAAAATACATCAAGGTGTCGCTTTTGGAAATGAAAATAGCGCGACAAAAAAAGAAATAAATGAGAAACGCTCCAGTGGCTATAATGAGGTCAAATAGAATTCGGATGTATTGGAAATAGGGAATGAAATCAGATGACAGATACAGCTCCGTTAATTTCCAAAGCGGCACAAGCAGTTCATCAACCAACATGCCGTAAATGGTAAGCGAAATGATGATACCAACAATCATGGCACTGATGAACCTGGCAGGTTCTTCAAGATAGCCAGATAATAAAATTGCACTTTTGGATTTCTGTTTTTTTCTAAGCTCTACACTGAGTCGGTTCAATGATACAAAACCAACTTCCACACCAGCGAAAAAACCCGCCAGCAGAAACGCAATCATCAATCCAAGTAATACCAAGGTCCCCATTTCAATAATTCAAATTAGGAAAGAAAATCAATCACCAATATCTTCACTTGCTCAGAAGCCTTATTTAAATCATCATTTAAAACAATATGATCGAATTTTTTACTAAAAGTTATTTCTTTTGCTGCTTTTTCAATTCTTGTTTTGATTTGCACTTCATTGTCTGTCCCTCTTTTCTCTAAGCGATTCTTCAATACATCCAACGAAGGGGGCAATATAAAAATTGAAATTGCTTTTTCACCATACAACTCTTTCACACGCATGGCACCTTGCACATCAATATCTAAAATGGGTGTTTTCTGTTCATTCCAAATTCGTTTAATTTCTGCGACAGTCGTTCCATAATAAGCACCTGGATAAACCATTTCCCATTCTACAAATTGGTTATGGTCAATTTTATTTTTAAAATCTTCCTCACTGATAAAAAAATAATCTACACCATCCTGTTCGCCAACCCTGATTTTTCTGGTTGCTGCAGAAATACTGAAAGAGAGTTTGTTAGGCATGTTTGCGAGTAACCTCGACTTAATCGTTGTTTTTCCAGCTCCTGAAGGCGCCGCAAGAATAATTATTTTATGATTCTCACCTTCAGTCATCAGGAATCAATTCTTTTGATTTCTGCACCTAGTGCAGATAGCCTTGCATCAATGTATTGGTAGCCTCTGTCAATTTGTTCTATATTTTGAATGATGCTCTTGCCTTCTGCACTCAATGCAGCAATAAGAAGGGCAACACCTGCGCGGATATCCGGACTACTCATTGTAATACCTCGAAGGGCTTGTGCTCTTTCTAATCCAATTACCGCTGCTCGGTGCGGGTCGCACAAAATAATTCTTGCACCCATGTCTATTAGTTTGTCTACAAAAAACAAACGGCTTTCAAACATTTTTTGGTGAATGAGTACACTGCCTTTTGCCTGAGTGGCCACAACCAATAAAATGCTCAAAAGATCTGGCGTCATTCCTGGCCATGGATGATCGTAGATGGTAAGTACAGAGCCATCAATGTATTTCTGAATTTCGTAAACTTCTTGTTGGTGTACAATGATATCGTCGTTCTTGAATTCAAGATCTATTCCGAGTTGTTGAAATTTCTGTGGAATAACACCCAGGTGTTCAATTCCTGCATTTTTAATGGTAATCTGACTCTTGGTCATGGCAGCCAAACCTATAAACGAGCCCACTTCAATCATATCTGGCAACATGCTGTGTGTTGTACCGCCGAGCGCTTCAACACCATCAACCGTAAGCAAGTTTGAGCTGATGCCAGAAATTTTGGCACCCATCCTATTCAACATTTTGCAGAGCTGCTGTATATAGGGCTCACAAGCTGCATTGTAAATGGTGGTTCTGCCCTTTGCCATTACTGCTGCAAATAAAATATTGGCAGTCCCCGTAACAGAAGGTTCATCAAGCAACAAATCTGTTCCTTTTAATTCATTTGCACTCAATCTAAAAAAACCTTGTCCTTGCTCATATTCAAACTTCACGCCCAGTTTTTCAAAGCCAATGATGTGGGTATCGAGCCTTCTTCTTCCAATTTTATCACCTCCCGGTTTTGGTATAAATGCTTTTTTAAAACGGGCGAGCAATGGACCTGCTATCATTACAGAACCTCTTAGCCTCGAACTATTTTTTTGAAATGCGGGGTCTTCTAATTTTTGTAATTGCACATCCTTTGCTTCAAAGATGCAGGTATGCCTATCAATGCGATTTATTTTAACACCAAGGTCTTCTAATAAATCAATCAATAAATTCACATCCAGAATATCCGGAATATTGTTGATGGTAACTGGCTCTGCCGTGAGCAGAACAGCGCTCAGAATTTGTAAGGCTTCGTTTTTCGCACCTTGAGGAACGATTTCTCCCTGCAGTCTTTTTCCACCGATTACTTCAAAAGCTTTCATTCAAATTAGTTTGAAACTAGGAGATTAGTTGAAGCGCTTCTTTCCGAACTTCTGCTGTGGTCTATTTTTATTTCCAGTGCCGGTATTTCTATTGTTGCGTTGTTGAAAACCGCCCTTACCTCGCTTTTGGAAGCGATCTTCTTGTTCTCTATATGCCCTAACAAATGGGGTGCTGGTAAACTCCAATTGTCCTTTTGTAATGGTATTGAGTTCGCTTCTGATACTTTCATCTGGTATCAATTCTTTGTGCCAGGTATTGTAAGCCAACTTCATATAATAAGCAATGATATGGGCGAAGCCTGAACGTTTTTCTTCGTTTTCTTCAGCCATGGCTTTTGCTATGATCAATTCTAAGTGTTTACCAAGATGCGAATAGCGGGGATATCTTTTTGGATAAGGAAGGGCTGCTGGCCTTGCCCTCAAAGACTCTCTTGTTGGAATAGGATAGGGACTTTCTATTTCCAAATTAAAGTCTGAAATCAGAAAAAGATGATCCCATAATTTATGTCTGTAATCCTCCACATTTTTCAAATGTGGATTTAAAAAGCCCATAAGCTCAATTACAGCATGTGCATTATTTTGTCTTCTTTCTTTGTCCTCAATTGTGAGCAGGTGACCAACCATTTGTTGTACGTGCCTACCATACTCCCTCATTACCAGGTGGCTTCTTACTGTATTGTATTCCATTATAATTTCTTGCGAGTATCAAAAATAGTGATTTAAGCACTAAAAAGTCCAAAAACTACCGGAATAAGGGCTTTTATTCCCCCCTATACCCTCACATACCATTTCTTCTTGTCCATTGCATAGCCAATTAACCAACAAAGGAGCATAAAGCTTACTGAAAATAGGAAGGTGCCTAAAGCGCCAGGAGCAATTCCCTGGAAAAAGCCAATCGCAAGTGCATCGCCTAAAGATTGATCAGGACCCACCTTGATGATCCCAAATAAATCCGGAATAATGCCAGACAGGATATAAATGAACAAGGGGTTCTTTCCAAATACTTCAAAGAAATAGGTCCAGCTCTTGTTGTAATTGGTTTTGTCTAAAATAAATACCAAGCATCCAATCAGCAAAAGATCAATGCCACACGTGTACAATACAAATGAGCCTGTCCACAGTTTCTTGTTGATAGGGAGGCAATAATTCCAGCAGTAAGCTATGGCAACAAGTACTACACCTGCTATCAAAATCTTGGTGATGGTCTCGTATTCTTTTCCTTTGTTGCGCAATGCAACTCCCGCGTAATAGCCAATAATCACATTCACTATCGATGGAAATGTGCTGAGAAATCCTTCTGGATCAAATGGAACCCCTTCGCCTTTGTACATGTGATTTGGACCAATCATCCACAAATCAATTTTTGTACCGATATTTCCCAACATGCTATAGTCGCCACCCAAATATAGCAATCCCCAATACCCCAAAAGAACAACTGCACTGATAATATAGATGGTTCTGTTTGGCAGGTATACAATCAATAAAGCGGCCATGCCATAACAAAGCGCAATTCTTTGCAAAACCCCGAAAATCCTCGTGTTTTCAATAGGTTTGAAAATCCATTCTCCTGCATCGTTCTGGTTGAAAAAGGGAAACCAGGAAAGCAGGTACCCGATTAAAAAAATGAGTAGGGTTCTTTTTAGTATTTTCTGAAGTACTGCCGCATTGCCCATCGCTTGTAAACGGGGCATGGTGAACGCCATGGCATTACCTACCGCAAAAAGAAAAGAGGGAAACACAAGGTCCGTTGGGGTAAAACCATCCCATTCAGCATGTTCAAGAGGTGCAAATGCAGCCGGTCCATATTGGTTATTCACAATAATCATGAAGCAGAGGGTCATCCCTCTGAATACATCAAGGGCCGTAAATCTTTGGGTGGTAGACATTTGTTGGTTGGTTGGTTGATTGAATTTATATCACTAAATTGATAATTCCAAAAAGCAACCATGCACAGCATCAATGCATGGTTGTTACAAGTAATCATTGGCAGGCTACTTCCAAATATTACTCCGGCCTCATCATCGGGAATAAAAGCACATCCTGAATCGAAGGCTGATTAGTCAACAACATGCAAAGTCTGTCGATTCCAAAACCAATACCAGCAGTTGGCGGCATACCATACTCCAATGCACGGAGGAAGTCGTGGTCGATGAACATGGCTTCATCATCACCACGCTCCATCAATTTGATTTGTTCCTCAAAACGTGCGCGTTGATCGATTGGGTCGTTCAACTCAGTATAGGCATTTGCAATTTCTTTTCCATTGACCATCAATTCAAAACGCTCAACCAATCCTGGTTTGTTGCGGTGTTTTTTGGTAAGGGGACTCATCTCCACAGGATAATCTGTGATGAAAGTCGGTTGGATATAATGGTGCTCACATTTCTCGCCAAAGATATTATCGATCAGCTTTCCTTTGCCCATGCTTTTTTCTACAGGGATATGTAATTGCTTACAAACATCTCTTAACCCATCTTCATCCATATTGCTGATATCAAAACTGGTATGTTCTTTGATAGCGTCGTACATGGTCACTCTCTTGAAAGGCGCTTTGAAGCTGATGGTTTTACCACCGACTTCTGCATCTGTTGTGCCATTTACATCGATGGCAGCTTTTTCCAACAACGCTTCGGTTGTCTCCATCATCCAGAGGTAATCCTTATAGGCTGTATAAAATTCAAGGACGGTAAATTCTGGATTGTGTGTGCGGTCCATTCCTTCATTTCTAAAATTCCTAGAGAACTCATAGACCCAATCAAATCCGCCGACAATCAATCGCTTCAAATAAAGTTCATTTGCAATCCTCAAATACATCGGAATATCCAATGCATTGTGGTGAGTACTAAAAGGTCTCGCAGATGCACCACCTGGAATACTTTGTAACACTGGTGTATCTACTTCGATTGCACCTCTATCGTTCAAAAATGTTTTAATGGAGTTGATGAGCTTTGATCTTTTGAGAAAGGTTTCTTTTACATCAGGATTGATGATAAGATCTGCATAGCGTTGTCTGTATCTAAATTCAGGGTCTGTAACTGCATCAAAGGTTTCACCCTCTTTTTCTTTCACCACTGGAAGTGGCTTCAAAGATTTTCCAAGTAGAGTTAAGGAATGCACGTGCACTGAAGTTTCTCCAGTCTTGGTTGTAAATACATATCCTTTAACCCCAACAATATCTCCAATATCCAAGATCTTCCAAACTAGATCGTAAAGCGTTTTATCATCACCCGGACAAATTTCATCGCGTTTAACATAAATCTGGATTTTACCTGTATGATCCTGTAAAACCGCAAAACTTGCCTTACCCATATCACGAATACCCATCAACCTTCCTGCCAGACACACATCAGCAAAATCAGCCTTGTTTTCCTCACCTAGATACTTACTCTTGATTTCAGTGGCTGTTATGTTTACTGGAAATGCAGGAGCAGGATAGGGGTCAATACCCAATGCCTGAATGGTCGCTAACTTTTCCCTTCTAATGATTTCTTGTTCGGATAAATGTTGACTCATAAGGAGCAAAGTTAAGAAATTAGAGAATAGGGAACAGGGAATAGCCTGCCTGCAACAACTACGGCAGGTAAACCTGTAGGTAGAGGAGTAGGGAAAAGGTAAAAGTTGGGATTTAATGGCAAATGCCTCAACTATTCATAACATTTATTATAACTTTAAAAATGTCAGCCGAGAGAAAAAATTTCGAATATTCTTTGCCAAAACTAGTTGAGTTAGAAGTGCCTCTTTCTAGTTGGGATAAGCAATTTAAGACGGCAATAGACAAGGGAGATAAAGCTGACGATGACTTATTTGAAGGCTTAGTAAATGATTTCGATAAAGAAGATTGGTGAAACAAAGTATTAATATCTATCCTTATCCCCTAATCCCTAATCCCCTGCCGTAGGCAGGCAGGCTATTCCCTAATACCTAATCCCTACCCCCATACTAAATAGCGCTATATCATATTTCACTGGATCAGCTGCATCAAGTTGTTTGAGGTTGTTGGTGAGTTCCACTGCTGTTTTCCAATCTGCTTTCTCTGATTGAATTAAGTTGAGGCTGCGTGCTACGCGTTGCACGTGTACGTCGAGCGGACAAACCAATTGATGTGGTTGGATATTTTTCCAGATACCAAAATCCACTCCTGCATTGTCTTTACGCACCATCCAACGGAGAAACATGTTGAGTCTTTTGCAGGAAGAATTGTTGGCAGGAGTGGAGATGTGTTTTTTGGTTCTACCCGGACTATCCTCAAGGCTGAAAAAATAATCATGAAAAGACATTAGTGCGTTTTCCACCGTTTCATCCTTTCGATTTAATCCTTTACTAAAGGCTCTTTCCAGTGTAGGTTCAGCGCTACTGTCATTTTCATAATGATGGCGAAGTACCCTGATAAAATGCAGTAGATCGGTTGCATTGAAGGTCCTATGTTTAAAATCGAGAAATCTCTTAAGGTCTAACTCCCTGTGTTGCGTGATAAACTGATAAGGTGAGTGGTCCATCAACAGCATTAACTCGTTGCATTTGTTGATGATGGTGGTCCTGTTGCCCCAAGCAAAAATAGCAGCAAAAAATCCTGCTATTTCTATGTCTTGTTTTATTGCAAAACGATGCGGAATTGAAATAGGATCTTTTTCAATAAAGCCCTTTTGGTTATGGAGCTTTAATTGATCATCCAATAGTTTTTTTAGCCCATTGGTTGAGTTGCCCATCTTGACTAGTTATACGTTTACTGCAGACTGTATGGCATGTTCCAAATCAGCAATCAAATCATCTGCATCTTCAATACCAACAGACAAACGAATCAAGGTATCTGATAAACCATTCTTGATTCTTTCTTCTCTTGGAATAGAAGCATGAGTCATGCTGGCAGGATGGTTGATCAAAGATTCAACGCCACCAAGACTTTCTGCCAATGAAAAAAGATGGGTGCTGGAGAGCAATTTTCTTGCTGCTTCCATGCTGTCATTTTTCAATTCGAAACTGATCATGCCGCCAAAAGATTTCATCTGTTCTTTTGCAATGGCGTGTCCTGGATGATCTTCAAATCCAGGCCAGTAGACTTTTTTCACAGCCGGATGTGCTTTCAGGTAGTGTGCAATTTTTTCTCCATTCTGTGAATGCCTTTCCATTCGGATGCCCAAGGTTTTAATTCCCCTAAGCACCAAAAAACAATCCATTGGTCCGGGTACCGCCCCACAACTTTTTTGAATGAAGTACAATTCATCCCTTAATGCTTTATCATTAATCACCAATGCGCCTTGGATAACATCACTATGTCCGCCTAAGTATTTGGTAGCTGAATGCATTACAATATCCGCGCCAAGTGTAAGCGGATTCTGAAGTGCTGGGGAAGCAAAAGTATTGTCAACGCAAAGCAGGAGTTTATTTTCTTTGGCCAACGTTGCAATTGCTTTGATGTCGGCAATATTCATCAACGGATTGGTAGGAGTTTCAGCCCAAATCAATTTTGTATTGGGGTTGATTTTGGCTTCGATATTTCCCATCAGACTCATATCTACATAATGAAACACGATACCAAATTTTTCATAGATCTTACTGAATAGACGATAGGTGCCCCCATACATATCATTGGCCGCAATCACTTCATCACCCGGCTTTAATAATTTCATCACAGCGTCTGTAGCGGCTACTCCACTTCCAAAAGCCAAACCAAAATTGCCTTCTTCAATTACCGCCAATGCTTCTTCTAATGCAAATCTTGTGGGGTTTTGCGACCTTGCATATTCATAACCTTTGTGCACGCCAGGAGCTTCTTGCACGTAGGTGGAAGTTTGGTAAATAGGGGTCATGATGGCACCTGTGCTTGGATCAGGATGTGCGCCGGCATGTATGAATTGGGTAGCTTTTTTCATCGTATTTTATTGAGTAGTAAAGATAGTTCAGTTAGGCCGACTAATCTATCTTTGCACCATGGTAGCATATTACACTACAAAGGTCCCTTTGGCTTACCAGGGAATAACCAACAGCATACAATTTATAAATGAAGTGCAGGATGGGGTAGTCATTCACGATCTCTATCTGCAATCTGTAAACTCACAAATGGGATTTTGGGAAAAGTACCAAGAGAACAGGTGGTTGAAAAAAGTGATGAAAGAAGATACTGCTGTATTTATATTTACTTCCTATACAAAAAGTCAGTTGGAAAAGGCTTTTTCTGGTTCGAAGACAGTCATCCATTTGCTGCCACCTTCTTTTGATGAAATGTTGATTCCTACTGATGAAGATGCAAGAGATGTTATGCGTTATCAGTACACCCAAGGCGATGCATTTTTTCTCTGTGTAGCTCCAATTCATGAATCGGCTAACATCATCCCATTACTGAAAGGGTACAGTCAGTTTAAAAAAAGGACAGGAAGTAACATGAAATTGGTATTGACTGGCGTTACTGGTCCGTTTTCCTCATCAATTATTAGTGCAGTTAAAACGTATAAATACAGAAACGATGTGGTTTTTTTGCAGGGATTAACGTCAACCGATAAACGACAATTGTTATGTGCGGCCTATGCCTTGGTGCATCCTTGCAGGTGGGAAAGGTTCGGGATGCCTATTTTAAACGCCATGAAAGCTGGGGTGGCGCTACTGACTGCTGAAGATAGTAGCATGTCTGAGATGGCGGGCATGGCGGGTATGTTTTTTAATGAGAAAGAGGGGGGTGAAATTGGAGAAAAAATGATCAGGGTCTATAATGATGAACAAATGAAAAACGAAATGATCGGCACAGGTTTGTCGCGCTTTCGTTAAATTTGCTTCCTAAATTGAAAAAATGACGCAGTCTACCATCACCATTGATGTTAATCTTGATGAGCAAAAAATTCCGCACCAAATTATGTGGAATGCAACACAATCCAATTCCGAAGCCAAGCAAGAGGCAAAGGCCATGATGATTTCTTTTTGGGATGGGAAAGAGCGTGCAGCGTTGCGTATAGATTTATGGACCAAAGAAATGATGGTAGATGAGATGGCAGATTTTTATTACCAGACCATGATGACGATGGCGGATACCTTTGAGCGCGCTACCCACCAGGCGGAATTGGTGAATGAAATGAAGGGTTTCGCACAAACATTTTATACAAAATTTAAACAAACACAAGAAAAACAATGAGTCTCGAACTAACCGTAAATGAAAACATGAAAAAGGCCATGTTGGCCAAAGACGAAGTGGGTTTAAGGTCGTTGCGTGCTATTAAAGCAGCCGTATTGTTAGCAAAAACAGCAGAAGGTGCAGCAGCAAGTCTCACAGAAGAAACTGAAACCAAGCTCTTGCAAAAGCTGGTTAAGCAAAGAAAAGATTCTTTAGAAATCTTTGAAAGGCAGAACAGATTTGATTTGGCGCAGAAAGAGAAAGAAGAGCTGGATGTGATTGAACGGTTTTTGCCAAAGCAAATGAACGAAGAGGAAATTAAAACAGTGGTCTCGGCAATTATCAAGGAGTCGGGTGTTACCAATATCAGTGGTTTGGGACAGGTAATGGGATTGGCAACAAAACAGTTGGCAGGCAAAGCGGATGGCAAAGTCATTTCAGTAATCGTAAAAGAACTTTTGGCATAAGATGATAATCGACCTCTTTCTTTTGTTGTTTCTTGTTTTGGGATTCTTCAAGGGATGGACCAAGGGGTTTATTATGGCCATGTTTGAGTTTGTCTCTTTTTTCGCCGCACTTGCATTGGCGCTTCAGTTTTCAGGATGGGTGGAAGGTTATCTCAAAGAGAAAGCAAAAATGGACAGTGAATGGCTTCCTTTTTTGGCTTTTATCTTGGTACTGGTTGGTGCAATCATTTCCATTCGTATCCTGGGTAAGCTGGTTGAAAAATCAATCGAATTGATGATGTTGGGACTGGTAAATAGGGTTGCTGGAATTTTTGTCTTTTTGTTCATCTACCTGGCCCTTTACTCAATCTTGTTGGTCTACCTCAAACGATTTGGGTGGATGGGTAATGAGACAGTAATTGATTCAAAATCATGTAGTTATTTAATCAATTTTGGCGGATGGGTCATTGATTTATTTGGAGAATGGTTGCCAGCCATCAAAAATTTGTTTAATGATACCAGAGACTTTATTAAACAAAAAGACTAGCCCCAAAAGGCAGTTTACAATCTAAATGAGGAAGATTAATCTTTAATTCATTCATTTTACTTTTCTTTGTGGGTATTGACCTTTATTAGAACCATTTTAAACATCCTGTTTCGGAAATAATTATGAGCTTACCATATGAAATAAAGGAAGATGGCAAGTACAAGTTTATTGAAGAAGGGCAGGGAGAACCTTTGATGCTTTTACATGGACTATTTGGTGCAATGAGTAATTTTTCTGGGATCATTGATCATTTCAAGCATACGTATCAAGTGATTGTACCAATGTTACCCCTTTTTGAACTTGATCTTCTTCATACCTCAGTAGGCGGACTTGAGAAATACCTCACCAAATTTATAGACCACCGCGGATACAAAGAAATTCATTTGATGGGCAATTCATTGGGCGGACACGTGGCATTGGTGCATGTTTTAAAAACTGCCCCTAAAATTAAGACACTCATACTCACCGGAAGTTCAGGCCTTTTTGAAAACGGGATGGGGGATACTTTCCCCAAGAGAGGCGATTATGAATACATTCGCAAAAAAACAGAAATTACTTTTTACGATCCCAAAACGGCTACCAAGGAATTGGTAGACGAAGTATACCAGATTGTTAATGAGCGCATGAAAACATTGAAAGTGATTTCTTTGGCCAGAAGCGCAATTAAAAACAATTTGGGGGATGAACTTAGGCACGTGCATCTTCCTACCCTATTGATCTGGGGTAATAACGATATCATTACACCTCCTTTTGTTGGACGGGAGTTCAATAAACTCATTCCAAACAGTGAATTGTATTTCATAGACCATTGCGGCCATGCTCCTATGATGGAAGTGCCAGATGAGTTTAACGTTATTCTTGCAAAATTTTTAGAGAAAAATAAGGCTGCTGCAGCAAATTAACAGTAATATTGGTCTTTCATTTAATAACATGACCTACTGCAGTCAATTACTTCAAACCAATCTGCCAACAATTGACCTTCACGATAAGGTGAGTCTGGTATTACAGGAAATGCAGCTTACAAATTATGCTGCTCTACCTGTATTAGATGGTGTTCAGTTTTTAGGTATGATAGCCTTGGCAGATCTTGAAGATGTTGCACAGGATGCTGAAATTATTTCTATTCAGCAATTATTTCAAAAACACAGTGTGAGACCCAATGATCATTTTCTTCAAGCACTTCGCTTAAGATCTAAGTTTTACTTGGATTCCGTTCCTGTGGTGAACGAAAAACAAGAATGGGAAGGGTTAATTGATGCTGAAAAATTAATAGATGCAGTTTCAAGTATGATTGGGGCAGCAGAAATTGGGTCACTCTTGGTTTTGGAAATGAGCCGTAACGATTATGCACCCGGACTCATCAATCGTTTGGTAGAATCAAATGATGCAATGATCATGCAGATGAATACCCATTTCGATACAAATACTGGTTCATTACAGGTTGTTTTAAGAATCAACAAAGAAGAAATTTCTGATGTGGTGGCTACTTTTCAGCGTTATGAATACAATGTCTTGTATTACTATGGTCAAGAGACGTATGACAATGCGCTTCAAAAAAACCTAGACCATTTATTTAACTATCTCAGTATTTAATCATTTGTTTATTGCTATTTAACCAATCCCCTGTTAGTTTTGAGTAAATTGCAGCATGATGCACATGCGAAATTTTTTTTCGCTCTTTTTGCTTTTTTTGGCCCCTGTTGTTTTTGTCTTTGCTCAAGACAAAAACAAAGAGGAAGAGGTGTACCAAGACAATATCCTGTTGACGCATTCGCACGTTACCATTCGGAATATTATTGTGAATGGCAATAAAAAAACCAAAGCCTATATTATTGGAAGAGAAATAACTTTCCGTGAAGGTTCATCGTACTCCATTTCAGAAATTTTGAGCGGAATACAGACCAGTCGCCAAAACCTAATGAACACCGCATTATTTGTTGAGGCAAATGTCAATTTTACCAACTGGGTAAATGATTCAATGGATATTTATGCAGACGTAAAAGAACGCTGGTATTTTTTCCCCTTGCCTTATTTAAAACCAATCGATAGAAATTTGAATGTTTGGCTTAAAGACTACAACCTGAGTTTAGACCGAGTGAATTATGGTATGAAATTTATTGGTCAGAATATAACAGGTAGAAACGATAGACTAAATGCATGGTTGATCAATGGCTATTCCCAAAGGCTTGCACTGCGGTATTATAATCCATTTTCCGACAATTCACTTAAACATGGCTGGGGATTTGATTTTTCTTATTCCAGAAGTAGAGAAATGAATTACGATACCAAAGACAACAAGCAAGTCTTCTTTAAAGATCCTACTCAATTTATTAGAAAGCAGGGCTATTTTGGAGGATTGTATTCTTATCGTAAAGGCTCTATCGCAAGGCATTATGTGCGGTTTGGAATTCAAAATGAAACAGTTGCAGATACCGTAGTAAAACTCAATCCCAATTATTTAGGAACAAATAGTACAAAGGTGATTTATCCTGAATTGCGTTACACCTATCAGTATTTTAATCTTAACTATATTCCCTATCCAACAAAAGGAACTTCCCTTGAATTTGAATTTTTAAAACGTGGAATTGGGAAAGGTACAGACCTTACGCAAGTGCAGGTGCGCTTGGGTAAATATTTTAAATTGCCCAACAAGTTGTACATCTCTAGTATTGTAGAGGCCAATCTAAAACTACCTTTCGATCAGCCATTTTTTAATCAATCCTTACTTGGGTACAACGACTCTTATTTGAGGGGTTTAGAATATTATGTAATTGACGGAGTTGCTGGAGGGTTTATTCGGAATACCATTGGCAAAGAAATTTATTCATTGAATTTTAAGACCGGACTTCGTTCGAAGACCTATGGAAGTATACCGTTTAAATTTTATATGAAAGCCTATGGTGATGCTGGCTTCGTATACAACAAGCAGAATCTTTTGACCAACACACTTAATAACAAGTTGATGTATTCGGGAGGGATAGGTTTGGATATTATAAGCATTTATGATATTGTTTTCCGTGTGGAGTATAGTTTTAACCAAAAGGGACAAAGTGGGTTATTTCTTCAGAAATCGGATGTAAGGAATTAGTAACTTTAATTACAAATCAAATAATGAAAGTAGCAATATACAGTAGAGGTGGACAAACTTTGCAGGCACAAGACCTGTGTAGTCTATTGGATTTACTAGAAAAAGCAGGTATCAAAGCTGTTGTTTATAAATCTTTGAAAGACCAATATGCTGAATTGGCCTCCCTCGAAAATGTATTTGTTGGTTCAGCTGATTTGGATGAACATATTGATGCCTTAATATCACTGGGAGGGGATGGTACATTATTGGATACGGTTTGTCTGGTTAGGGATAAACAGATTCCTGTTCTTGGTATCAATTATGGACGTTTGGGTTTTTTAGCAAGTTTGGGAAAGGAAAATATTGAAGAGGCTGTACTGGCTTTACAAGAGCGTACCTATGTATTGGACAAGAGAAAGTTGTTACACCTAGATGCCAGTGTTCCTTTGTTTGGAGAAGAGCCATTTGCGTTGAATGAAGTGGTCATACACAAAAGAGAGTTTTCTCCGATGATTAAGATTCATACTTATTTGAATGGAGAGTTTTTAAATACGTTCTGGTCAGATGGACTGATTTTGTCAACACCAACAGGTTCTACAGGCTATTCTTTGAGCTGCAATGGGCCTGTAGTTTTTCCGGAAAGTGAGAGTTTTGTGATCACACCCATTGCTCCCCATAATTTAAACATCAGGCCCATTGTTATACCCAATAACAATGTAATTTCATTTGAGGTTGAGGGAAGAATGGATGATTTTATCTGTACTTTGGATTCCAGAAAGGAAGTGGTTTCCAAAGACGTACAGTTGGCAGTTCGAAAAGAAGCTTTCTCTTTCAATCTTGTACGATTGAATGAAAACAACTTCCTCAGAACCCTTAGAGAAAAGTTAACTTGGGGATTTGATACACGAAATAGACGTTCCTAACCTTATTTTTACACCATGATGTTCAAAAAGTTATTTTTCATCATTTGTTTGATAGTGTTCTCTTGCTCAGCAACTGCTCAGACGGAGGCGATAAGTCATGAGGCGGAATTGGGTGTTTCCATTGGATCTGGACATTATTTTGGAGATATGAACAGATTTAGGTTGAATAGGCCTAAGCCTGTAACAGGTTTTTTTGTTAGAAAACAATTCGGAAGTTATGTTGCACTAAGAGCAAATGTGCATTTGGCTAAATTGGGATACGCAGATAAATACAATACAACCCCCTTTGAACGCCAGCGTAACCTAAGTTTCAATACCAATATTGCAGAGTTTGCCATACAAGGAGATTTTAATTTCTTTAAATTCATTCCAGGTAACCCATATTATCGGTTTACGCCCTATGTAACTTTCGGTGTGGGGGTATTCGGCTTCGACCCCAATGCCTATATTGGAATCGACAATATCCGTCATGATTTAAATCGACGGATGTTAGAAGGACAAGAAACTCCTTATGCTTCAACTGCAATTAGTTACCCCATCGGGATGGGCGTAAAGTATAATTTTTACCGCAATTTTAATATTGGTTTTGAAGTGGGGTATCGTTTTACCAATACCGATTACCTCGATGATGTGAGCAAGACATTTATTGGAACAGATAATTTTATTCCAGGTTCCACTGATTATATTCTGCAAGATCGCTCACTCACACTTCCTCGATTGGGGATTGCTGGACAACAACGTGGCTTCAGCGAACAAAATGACCAGTTCATTTTTGCTGAGCTAACGCTCTCCATTTCCTTCAATTCATACAAGTGCGCTGATATTAGATAGTGAACTCCCCAAAATGAACTAATTTTGCAAGATGTCCCTGAAACTAAATGTTGATCCCACTAGGATTCCCCAGCATATTGCAATCATCATGGATGGTAATGGAAGATGGGCCCAAGAACAAGGGCAAGATCGACTTTTTGGTCATTTTCATGGCGTGCAAAGCGTAAGGGACATCGTAGAAGGATGTTCTGAGATTGGTGTGAAATACCTCACCCTTTATGCCTTTTCCACTGAAAACTGGGATCGCCCAGAGAAAGAGGTTACAGGTTTAATGGAACTTCTTGTAGAAACGATTCGAAAAGAAGTGCCTATTTTAAATAAGAACAACATTTGCATGCATGCAATTGGTGAGCTCACCATGCTACCACCCAGTGCAAGGTTGGCTTTGCAGGAAGCAATTGACATGACTGCGGAGAATACGGGACTTAATCTCATTATTGCATTAAGTTATAGCTCTAGATGGGAATTGGTGCATGCCGTGAAAAAAATTGCAATGGATGTGAAAGCCGGAACAATGAACCCAGAGAATATTAACCAAGAAACCCTACAACAGTATTTGTCAACCAGTCAGTTTCCAGATCCGGAATTGATGATAAGGACAAGTGGGGAATACAGGATAAGTAATTTTTTACTCTACCAATTGGCCTATGCTGAATTGTATTTTACACAGACGCGATGGCCTGAATTTAGAAAAGAGAATTTATATGAAGCAATTGTCGACTTTCAAAACAGGGAGAGAAGGTTTGGCAAAACAAGTGAACAGCTTGGCGACGCTTTAACAAAGAATTAGACAAAAAGCAGTTATTTTGCCGGCCCAAACCAACAACTGGATGAAGAGGTTATGTTCCCTGTTATTTTTATTGGTTTTTTTTGTGTTTCCGGACAGTGTTATTGCTCAAAATGACACGCTTCCTGGTGCTTCCGTAGATCCAGCCTTGATGTCTATTTACAGTGGGAAATACCCCAAGAAATATACCATTGCAGATATACAAGTAAAGGGAAACAAAGCCTTCGACCCTACCATCGTAATTTCAGTTTCTGGATTATCAGTTGGAGATGAAGTGACTATTCCTGGTGGCGATAATTTTGCCAAAGCCATTACAAAATTGTGGACGCAGAACATGTTCACCAACATCAACATTTATATTACCAAATTGGTAGACGATAACATCTGGGTTGAAATTGATGCATTAGAACGTCCAATGTTATCAGACTTTAAATTCAAGAATATTAGAAAAAGCGAAGCGGATGAATTAAAGGATAAGGTAGGTTTATTTAAGACCAGGGTTGTTACGGATAACATGAAATTATCTGCGAAAGAAAACATAGTTAAGTTTTATGTAGAAAAAGGTTTTCAAGGCGCTTCTGTAGAAATTGAAGAAGTTCCAGATCCAGCAAATCGCGATAAAGTCATCCTCAATTTCAACATTACAAAAGGAATAAAAGTTAGAATTTCTGATATTCATTTCTTTGGCAATGCTGCAATGCGTCAGCTGCAACTAAAGAAAAAACTCAAGGGCATTAAAGAGTCTAGCAGACTTACTTTATTTGCAGATACCATAGTGAGTCCGTATGGTTCAATTCCACATATCACTCGAAAGGAATTTTGGAAGGAGGTAGATTATTTGAAACCTACAAAAATTAAAGATTTTTTAGATCCATGGTTTAGGTTTAAACTTTTTTCTTCTGCAAAATTTAATGAAAAGAAATACATAGAAGACAAAGAAAAGATTCTTGAGTATTATAACTCAATAGGATACCGTGATGCAGCAATTGCTGCTGATACGCAGTATTATGACCATAAGGGCAGATTGAATATTTCTTTGAAAGTGAATGAAGGAAGTAAATATTATTTTGGAAACATGACTTGGAAGGGAAATACCAAGTATGCAGATAGTTTACTTTCAATGCTGCTCAGTATTAAGAAAGGGGATACCTATAATCTTGAAGTACTTAATAAAAAGTTAGGAAAACAACTTTCACCAGAAGGTGGCGACATTAGTTCCTTGTACATGGATGATGGATACCTTTTCTTTTCGGTAAACCCAGTTGAAACTTCTGTTTATAATGATACCATTGATCATGAAATTCGTATCACAGAAGGTCCGCAAGCAACAATTAAAAATGTCAATATCACGGGTAACGAGAAAACGAAGGAGTATGTAATCAGGAGAGAGTTGCGTACTGTACCGGGTGAAAAATTTAGCAGGACTGATTTGATTCGATCTCAACGTGAAATTATCAACCTCGGGTATTTTGATCAAGAAAAATTAGGTATGCAGCCCGTACCTAACCAAGATGATGGCACTGTAGACATTAATTATTCTGTTGAAGAAAAATCCTCTGATCAGCTAGAGCTAAGTGCAGGTTGGGGAGGTGGTATTGGTCTCACTGGAACACTGGGTGTTACCTTCAACAACTTTTCTATAAAAAACATTTGGAAAAAATCTTCTTGGGATCCATTGCCAACTGGAGATGGTCAGAAATTGAGTTTGCGTTATCAATCGAATGGACGATTTTTCCGCTCAGTCAACTTCACATTCACGGAACCTTGGTTAGGAGGTAAAAAAAGAAATTCTTTTTCTGTAAACCTGTTCAATACTAAATTCTCCAATGCATACAATCCACAGACTGGGTTGTTTGATAGGCGTTATGCAGATTCTTCCTTCCTTACAACCTCTGGAGCTACTATTGCATTGGGCAAACAATTGAGGTGGCCGGATGACTTCTTCTCTTTGGTAACCTCGTTTAGTTATATCCAATACAAGGCAAGGAACTATGCCATCTTTCCATCTTTTTCAACGGGCGTTTCCAACAACTTCAATTTGAAAATCGCTTTACAAAGAACTTCCATTGATCAACCTATTTTTCCAAAAAGTGGGTCAAACTTTTTGGTGAGTGGTACGTTTACACCACCTTGGTCCTTAATCAAAGGCGTAAACAAAACAGATATTTTCAAACTTGTAGAATACCACAAATGGCGATTGAATGCGGAATGGTTTGTCCCTCTTGGCAAGCCTACGGGTGAAGACAAAAGCAGACAATTTGTACTTCGCATGGCAGCCAAGTATGGTTTCATTGGAAGGTACAACCAAAACTTACCAATCTCTCCATTTGAACGTTTTCAAGTTGGTGACGCAGGTTTAACCAACAACTTTGGTGTTCTTGGTTATGATATCATTGCGCACAGGGGTTATCCGGTTTATGACAATTCAGATCCAACAATTAACCCCGACAAACAAAATGCATCCAATTTCTTTACCATATTCAATAAGTACAGTTTGGAAATGCGTTATCCGTTTGTTACAAA